>PNJK01000025.1 GCA_013821825.1 Rhodobacter sp. | reverse complement strand
TGAAGGCAGCACCCTTGCCGGGTCCGTCCTTCACCACCAGCCAACCGGCGGGGAACATCACACGCCCGTGGCCGGGGGCTGCCGGCGCGACCGGAACCGCCTGCTTTTCCGTCTCCTCGTACAGCGACACCACTGACGACGGCTGCGGTTCGAACCCCAAGATCCGGGTTCTGGTCCGCGTCGGGCGGCGGCGTTCCGCTTCGGCGACCGGGGCCGCCGCCTTCGCGGGTACGGCGTCAGCTTCGGCTTCATCAAGATCCCAGATGTTAACCGAATGTCCGGCGGTCCCTTCGGGCAGCGGAGGCTTGGACTTCACCACCCGGTTCGGGCGCGCGGCCAGGAAATCGGCCCCCGGCTCGGCCGCAGACGCAGGGGTCGCCGCAGCCAGCGCTTCACGGAGGCGTTTCACCTCCAGTTCCGCCAAGGCCGCCATGACCGGATCAGGTCCAGCCTCGGCGGGGGCGACCGGTGTTGCCGGTTCAACGGCTGTTTTGCCAAAGATCGAGCGAAGGAACTTCACGTATTTCTCCCCAGGTCCTGTATTTCTTGTCCCATCCGACGCTTATCCTGCGACGGGCAATTGAAATGAGCCAACGGCCATTTGTCCTGCACGTTGAACGGCAAAACCATATGTTGCAACGCGATCTGTCATTTCGCGCTGCAGGATATCCGCCAGTGCAGTTGTTGTGCCGATGGTTTCACCGGTTTTCGTATAGACCAGCAGAATGTCCCCGACCTGAAGGTCCGTCCGGGCGTTTTCGGGCAGGCTGGCCACAACGGTCCGCACCCCCGTGGGCGTGCGCTGCATCTCGAAGACGAGACCGCCTTCAACCGAAAGCCGATCCACAACGGGCAGGGTTGCCATCTTGCGGATGATGTCACCGCCGGGCGCCGTCTGGTAGCCGAAGATCACCTTCAGTTCGGTGACCTGCCCTAGGTCGACCCCTTCGGCCATCATCCCGACAAGGGTCGCACTATCCTGCACCGGTGCGCCATTCACTTCGACGATCCATTGGCCAGGCTCGATCCAGGACGGCGACCATGGCAGGCGCGCCGCCACCCGACCGGCACTGGCGGGATCCTGAACGAAGGGCTCTTGCACCACGCGGACCAAGCCGAACGGGGAAGCCGAAGCTTGCAGAATGGGCGCCGCGACAGAGGTCACCGCGACATCTGCGTCCGAAACTGTGCGCCCCGCGCCGAACCGGTCCAGCAGATCCCCGGCCAGCGAAGACAGCCCCGCCAGCAGCAGCACAGCCGCCGCCGATGACACCAGCCAGTCGCGCGGACCGCGCGCGGTCGGTGCTTGCGGCGGGACCGCAGGAGCGACGGGGCCGCTTGCCGGAACGACCATCGCCGCCGGCGCGCCCAACTTCACATCGCGCAGCATTGCCTGCCATTCCGCGACCGACTGGATCCGATCGCGCGGAAAGACCGACATCGCCTTGTCGACCGCCGCCAGAAAAGATGCCGGATACCCCTTGATCCGCCCCGAAAGCGGCACCTGCGGGTCGCCCTCGCGATTGGCGATCGCCGACAGCCGCTCTTGCGAGGTTTTCGGCAATTCGCCCGAGATGAGGTGGCAGAACGTCGCCGCCAGCGCGTAAAGATCGCTGCAAGGGGCCTGCGCGCTGCCGCTGATGTAGAATTCCTGCGGTGAATAGCCGTCCTTCACCACGCGCAGCCCCGAAAGCGCCCGGCTTTTCCGGGTCACATCCTTGCGGGCGGCGCCAAAGTCGATCAGCACCGGCTCATCCGTTGTGCGATCCAGCAGGATGTTGTCTGGCGAGATGTCGCGGTGCAGGAAGCCCTGCGCATGCACATAGCCCAGCGCATCCAGCATCTTGCGCAGGATAACGATGATCTGGTCACGCGAAAGCTTCGGCGCCGTGCCTTCGATGGTTTCGAGCAGGTCGGGGCCATGGATGTGGTCCATCGCCATGTAGGCGGTTTCGTTGTCGCGAAAGACCTGATGCACCTTGACGATGTTGGGATGGGCAAGCTTCGAGAGGTTCAGCGCCTCTTGCATGAACAGCTCAACTACCGACCGGAATTCCTCTTGCCGCTGCCGCGACCTTGGAACAACGGTGGAATTGTGCCGGCGGCAGAACGAACTTGGGAAGCATTCCTTGATCACGATTCGCCGGTAAAGGGAATCCTGCGCCAGATAGGTGATCCCGAAACCACCGGCATTCAGGAACGACTCGATTGTGAACTGCCCGTGCAGGAGCTTTGCCCCGGGCTTCAGTTCGTCGGCGAAGGACTCGATCCCGTCCTCGTCCATTTTGAGCACCGCAAGGGCCATGGCGTATCCTATCCCCGCACCCCCTGGCTTGCCCCAAGGCTGACGCGGTAATAGGCCCCTGATACCGGGCGAAATGGGCCAAATCGTGATGCCTTTTCGTTCCTTTCTTGCCACATTCCCCAATAGATCCGCGCGCCTGCCAAAACGGCGCGACGCCAGCAACGACGGGCATTTCCGCGTTGAAGCGGTCCCGGGACGCACATCCCTGCAATTGGGGCCGGTTTGGCAACAACGACAGGTTCAGACCCCTGCCCTGCTTTTGCCACACCCTGACGGGGCGTCGGGGCGGCAATCCGTTAGCCAACGGACTCTGACCTGGCCCGATCCCGGCCCGATTCTCTGCCCCTCGGACTTGCCCTTTTCCCGACGCCATGACACCACGGACAAATGCTGGAGATCCTGCTGAAAACCCTGCCGTTCTTTGCCGTCATCGGGTTGGGCTACCTGTCCGGCCGTGCGCGGTTCTTCACCGAAGAAGCGACCGCCTACCTGACCCGCTTCGTCTTCTATTTCGCGCTTTCGGCAATGCTGTTCGGCTTTGCCGCGAATCTGGATGTGGCGCAGATCTTCAGTTGGCCCTTCGTCTTTGCCTACCTGCTTGGCACTTCGGTCATCTGGCTTGTGGTAGCGGTGGCTGCACTGCTGCGCGGCACCGGCAAGGAAGAGGCGGTATTCGAGGCCCATACCGGCGTCATCGGCAACGTGGGGTTCCTTGGCATCCCGATGCTGGCGCTGCTGCTTGGGCCGCAAGCAGTGGGGCCGGTCCTGCTGGTGCTGGCGGTGGATCTGATCGTCTTCTCCTCGATCCTGACAATGCTGATCACCGGGCTTCGCGCCGGACGGGTCAGCCTTGCCACCTTCGGAGTGCTGGCCACAGGGCTGGCAAAGAACCCGATGATCGTATCAGTCGTGCTTGGGATCCTTTGGGGTTCCACAGGTTTGTCGCTGCCGGGGCCGGTGAACGAATTCCTGACCCTGCTGGGTGCGGCCGCCACGCCCTGTGCGCTTTTTGCGATCGGCGCTTCGCTGGCCGGACGCAGCGCCGAACGGCTTCAGGTCGCGGCATGGCTGTCGTTCTCCAAGCTGGTCATGCATCCGGTCGCGGTCGCGGCCGCCTGCTGGCTGCTTGGCGTCACCGGCTATGCCGCGGGCGTCATGATCGCCGCTTCTGCCCTTCCGGTGGCAGGCAATGTTTTTATCCTGGCGCAACATTACAGGGTTGCGCCGCAACGGGTTTCCACCGCGATCCTTCTGTCAACGGCGGCCTCGGTGCTGACCGTGACGGGCGTGATTGCGCTGGTCACCGCATGAGGTCAGCGATGAAAACGCTTTCAGAAAATCGGGCCTTCGGCGGCGTGCAAGGGGTGTACTCGCACGCCTCGGCCGCCTGCGCCTGTGACATGACATTCGGCCTGTTCCTGCCCGCCCTGGCGGAAGAGGGACCGGTGCCGCTTCTGTGGTTCCTGTCCGGCCTGACCTGCACGCATGAAAACGCGATGGTCAAGGCCGGGGCACAAAGATGGGCTGCCGAGGCCGGCATCGCGCTGGTCTTCCCGGACACCTCGCCCCGGGGCGAAGGGGTGGCCAATGACCCGGACTATGCCCTTGGCCAAGGTGCCGGCTTCTACGTCAACGCGACCGAGCAGCCCTGGGCCCCGCATTTCCGGATGTGGGACTATGTGACGGACGAACTGCCCCGGCTGCTGTTCAACGCTTTCCCGCTGGCCGAAGAGGTGCAGGGCATCACCGGTCACTCCATGGGCGGCCACGGCGCGTTGACCATCGCGATGAGCTTTCCGGGGCGGTTCCGGTCCGTGTCAGCCTTCGCGCCGATCTGCAACCCTGTCGCGAGCGACTGGGGTCGCGTGCAATTTTCCGCCTATCTTGGCCAAGACGAATCCACATGGGCGTCACATGATGCCACACTTTTGACGCGGAAACGTGGTTTCGATGGCCCGATGCTGGTGGATCAGGGCACGGCGGACCAGTTTCTGGACAAGCTTAAGCCCGAAGCACTGGCAGAGGCGATGGCAAGCACCCGCCAAGGCGGAACATTCCGGATGCAAAAGGGCTATGATCACAGCTATTTCTTTGTTTCGACCTTCATGGAAGACCACGTCTCGTTCCATGCGGAGGCATTCGCGGCTTAGGCCTCTTTCCGTCGTGCTGGCGCTGCTTTTGGCACATGCCATGGCTGGTCCGGCCTTGGCCAATGCGACTGACACGGATGTGACCTTCGAAGGAAGTTCCGCGTCAGCGGCGAGCCCTTCGGACACCAAGACCGCCAACGAGGTGCTCGCCATCATGAACGCGGCGCGGGCCAAGTCGGGATGCGGTCCGCTGAAGCTGAATTCGAAACTGATGGCCGCGGCGAAGACGCACGCGACCAACATGGCGCTGAAGGATTTCTTCGGCCATTCGAACAAGAATGGCAGCAAGTTCTCTACCCGGGTCAAGAAGCAGGGCTACAAGTACCGCATGGTCGCCGAGAATATCGCCGCCGGGCAGGCCACTGCCAAACAGGCCGCCCTTGACTGGCTTGGCAGCGCCGGCCACCGCCGCAACATCTTGAACTGCAAGCTGAAGGATACCGGGGTTGCCGTTGCCTATCAGGCCAACGACAAGCCGATGTTGGGCAACTCGAAACCCTTCTTCTACTATTGGGTGCAAGTCTTCGCCTCTCCATGACTCGCCGCATCTTCATTGACGCCGACGCCTGCCCCGTAAAGGCCGAGGCCGAGAGGGTGGCGACTCGGCATGGGGTGAAGATGTTGTTGGTATCCAACGGCGGCATCCGGCCCTCGCAGAACCCTCTGGTCGAAAGCGTCTTCGTCGCCGCCGGCCCCGATGAAGCTGACAAGTGGATCGCCGAGGCTTGCGGGCCGGGCGATGTGGTGGTGACGGGCGATATCCCCCTTGCCGCGAAATGCGTGGCGGCGGGGGCGAGGGTGGTCAAGCACAACGGCGAGGAGCTGACGACCGCGAACGTGGGGATGGCCCTTGCGACGCGGGATCTTATGGCGGACCTGCGTTCGGCCGATCCGTTCCGGCAGGGGGGTGGAAAGCTGTTCTCCAAAGCTGACCGAAGCCGGTTTCTGGATGTGCTGGACCGGGTTCTGAGGTCTACGGCAGGATAGGCGGCCCACAGGGCGCCATATCGGGTATCCCGCGCCACCGAAATGTCGCGGGCAGGACAGACGCCGGCCTCTTGCCCGGATCATCTGCGGCAATGGCACGTTCGCAGGCCCTGACGGGCATCCTTTTCGCCATCGGCGGCACGCTGATCTTTTCGGTCAATGACGTGGCGATCAAGTTCCTGTCGGGCGGCTATGCGCTGCATCAGGTGATACTGATCCGGGCGCTGATCGGGATGGTCTTCGTGTTGTCCTTCATCCGCTTCACCGGGATCGGGTTTGGCCAGTTGCGGACGAAACGGTGGAAGGAGCATCTCTTCCGGGTCGTGCTGATCATGATCTCGAACGTCACCTTCTTTCTAGGCCTTGCCGCGCTGCCACTGGCCGATGCGGTGGCCGTGGCCTTTGTCAGCCCGATTGCGGTGACCGTGCTTTCGGTGGTCTTCCTGAAGGAGACTGTCGGACCAAGGCGCTGGGCGGCGGTTCTTGCCGGCATGGTCGGCGTGATCATCATGGTGCGCCCAGGTGCCGGCGTGATCGAGCCTGCCGCGCTTTTGGTGCTGATCTCGGCGATCCTTTACGCCGGTGGGAACCTGATGACCCGGCGGATGGGTGAGACGGAAAGCGCGGTGTCGTTCAGCTTTTTCGTGCAGTCGGGCTTTATCGTGGTCAGCCTGTCCATGGGCTTGTGGGTTGGGGACGGCCGTCTGGCAAACGAGGGCACGCTGAACGGGTTCCTGTTTCGCCCGTGGATCTGGCCACCGCTGGCGGATTGGCCGATCCTGCTGGCAACCGGCCTTTCGGTGACTATCGGCGGCATGATGATCGCGCAGGCTTACCGGACGGTCGAGGCGGGGCTGGTGGCACCGTTCGAATACGTCGGCATGCCGATGGCGATTTTCTGGGGCGTGGTGGTCTTTGGCACCTTCCCGGACCTGACCGGCTGGGCGGGGATTGCGCTGATCTGCGGATCGGGCCTTTATACGATCTGGCGGGAAACAACGCGGAAACGGGTAGATGCAGCCTGAAGCGGTCATCTTCGACATTGGCAACGTCCTGACGCGCTGGCAGCCGGAGGCGTTCTATGACCGGGCGATCGGTGCTGACCGGCGGCAACGGCTGTTCGCCGAGGTCGACCTGCATGGGATGAACGAAATCGTCGACGCGGGCGGCCTCTTTCGCGAGACGATCTATGACTGGGCCGACCGGCACCCCGGCTGGGCCCCGGAAATCCGCATGTGGTATGATCGCTGGATCGAGCTTGCCAGTCCGCGGATCGAGGGGTCGATCGCGCTGTTGCGGGCGCTGCGGGCCAAGGGCGTACCGGTCTTCGCGCTGACGAATTTCGGCAACCACTCTTATGAGGAAGCCCGCGACAAGCTGGATTTCCTGGGCGAGTTCGATCGGGAGTATGTCTCGGGGCGGATGGGGGTGATGAAGCCTGATCCGCGCATCTACCAGATGGTCGAGGCGGACTGCGGGATTTCTCCGGGTCGTTTGATCTTTGCCGATGACCGGGCCGAAAACATCGCCGTGGCGCAAGCGCGGGGCTGGCAGGTTCACCTGTTCGACGGGTGGCAGGGCTGGGCCGCGAGGCTGCTGGCCGAGGGGCTCTTGACCGCAGCGGAGGCAGGGTTGTGATCGACATCGTTCCGCCAGAAGCAGACGCGTATCTGGATTGGCCGGGGCTTCTCGCCGCCTTCGAGGCAGGCCACCGGCTGCCACGGGCCGAGATCAAGGACATGTTCCTTTATCGGGGCAAGGACACCATCCTTGACCGCGCCGCCTGGATCGACGGGCTGGGCGCGCTGGTCAAGGTGGCGACGTTGCATCCCGGCAATGCCACCCTTGGCAAGCCCACGATCAACGGCGCGGTGACCTTGTTCGACGACCTGACCGGGGAACTGACCGCCATCGTCGACTTCCATCTGGTGACCAAGTGGAAGACCGCCGGGGACAGTCTGTTGTCGGCCAGCCGGCTGGCGCGCAAGGACAGCCGAAAGATCCTGCTGGTCGGCGCCGGCACTGTGGCGCGCAACATGGTCGAGGCCTATTCCAGCCTGTTCCCCGATGCCTCGTTCACGGCGTGGAGCCGGACCCGGTCCACGGCCGAAAAGATGGGTCTTCCGGTGGCCGATGATCTTGAGGCGGCGGTGCGGCGGGCCGACATCATCTGCACCGCCACGATGGCCACCGAGCCGGTGATCAAGGGCGACTGGTTGCAGCCCGGGCAGCATCTGGACCTGATCGGCGCCTACAAGGCGGGGATGCGCGAAGTGGACGATAAGGCCATGGCCCGCGCGCGGGTCTTTGTGGATTCCCGCGCCACCACCATCCACCATATAGGCGAACTGATCGATCCGCTCGCCTCGGGCGCCATCACAGAGGCCGACATCCTGGCCGATTTCTACGACGATCTGGCGCTATACTCCCGCCGGACGGCAGATGAGATCACCATCGCCAAGAACGGCGGCGGCGCGCATCTGGACCTGATGACCGCGACATATATCGCCAGGGTCTGGGCAAATCGCGGCTGACTGGCCCGGGCTTGCCGGGCGTGGGGTATGTGGGGCGCCGCGGGTCAGCTGGGTGGGGTGACATGAAGAGGTGGCTGCACGGCGCTACTGGCCTGACTGCAAACTTGGCAGGCCCATCTCCGCCAAGAACGGCCAGACGCCGTGAATTCCACTGATATCAGCGTTGTCTCCCTGACGACCATGGCATTCCCGATAGCGCTGTTCGGGGCGCCGTTGCTGCTTGGCGATCCCGCGCCACGCTTTTGCTGGCCGGGCCGCTGCTGCTGGCGTTGGGTCCGATTTCGGTAGCCCTGTCGTTGCCGAGTGGCGTGCAGATCGAAATGCTGGCCGGCAATCCGATCCTGGACAAGGCGCCGGGGCGGACCGATCAGGATGGACTGCGGCTCCGTCCCGATCATTGGCCCGACCCCGGGGGGCATGGACGGGTTCTTCATGGCCCGCCTGCGCAGCGGCTGAAGGATCGGCTGCCCGATCAACTGGCCATGGCTTCCTGAACCGTCGCACTCTGGCGCGCACGGGCGCGACGCCATTCGGCGGGGGGCGTTCCGTAGCAGCGCCGGAAAGCCCGGGTGAAGGCCGCCTCGGTGCCATATCCCGCCTCGGTCGCGATGGTGATGATCGGGCTTGGGGCCGAGGCAAGCTCCTGTGCGGCCATGAACAGCCGCCAATCGCGCAGATAGTGCATGGGCGAGCTGCCCAGAAGCCTGGCAAAGCGGGTCACCAGCGCCGAGCGCGACAGACCGCCTTCCTGGGCGAGAGCTCCCAGCGTCCAGTCCCGGCGCGGATCGGCATGAAGCGCAAGCAGCGCCCGCGACAAGGCTGGGTCGAGGATCGCTGCAAGCCAGCCCTGTGGGGCGGGGGTCAGGAACTGGCGCCGCAGGATCTCCAGGAGGGCAATCTCGGTCAACCGTTCCAGTACCGGGCCGCCCCCGGGCTGGGGCTGGTCAACCTCGGCCACGATCTGGGAGACGGTGGCGGCAAGCCAGTCCGCCGCGCCCTCTCCGGCTGTCCTGATATGGATAAACTCTCGCAGGGCGGCGCGAAAGGGGGCGAAACAGGCCGCCTCGCACTGGACATAGCCGCACAGGATGCGCACCTGACGGCCCTGATCGGGGTAGTGCATGATCGGTGTCGCGGGCCATGGCCGCACCGGAAGATCGTGGTCGGGGTCAATGAGCCGCCCGCCCTCGCCCGAGCCAAGCACATGCGGCGTCCCGAAAGGAAAGGCGGCAATGTCGCCGGTCTGAAGCGGGATCCGCTCGCCGCGAAGCTCGACCCAGCAGGGGCCCGCTGCGACAATGTGAAAGCCGATCGCGTCCCTGCGCCGCCCGAGCGCAGCATAGGTGAACCAGTCGCCCTGCGGCATTAAACAAAATTGCATCGAGCCCGAAATCCGCACGCGCCGCAGCGCCTGCGACAGAAGCTCGGCCGCAGGGCCTGGCAGATCGGTCAAGCTTTTCGGCGGTCCAGCCAAAGACAGACTCCCCGGTGATCAGGCAAAACGGATGCATCCGAAACCATCCTGGGAAAGGAAGCCTATCATGGGAACTGACACGGACAAACTGGTTGTATTGATGACAAACGGGATCGCTTCCGAGCTTTCCTCGATCGCTTTCACCATCGCGAATGGCGGGATCACGGCGGGGCTGAAGGTCAGTATCTTTCTGACCTCAAACGCGGTTGATCTGGTGCGCAAGGGCGGCCAGGCCGTGACTCATGTGGCGCCCCTTGACCCATTGGCCGCGCTGATTGCCGATTTCCAGAAGCGTGGCGGCGTGATCTGGGCCTGCCCGCCCTGCGTGAAGTCGCGCGGATATGAGCAGAAGGATCTGCTGGACGGAGTGATCATCGCGGGGGCAAGCGTCATGCATGCCGAGATCAAGGCGGGTGCCGCGACGCTGTCGTTCTAAGTCCTGGAACATGGTGGGCGGATCGCCCGCGCACCTTATCCGCGCGGGGGGAACAGGGGGTAGTTAAGCCAGCCCGGCAAGACCTGCTCCCCCGGGATAGCCAGGAAAAGACCGTCGGGAAGCTGATCTTGAAGCGATTGCTTCATATGCGGCAGAACATGATCCCGGCGGCCTTGTCGGCATCCATGATGAAGGGCATGGCGAAATTGTTCTTTTCCGTCAGCCGGGTGCGGAGGAAGCCGGGGTTCACCAGCTGCACTGCGACCCCGGTCTTGCACAGGTCGGCGCAAAGGCTTTCGGCCAGCACTATCGTCCCGGCCTAAGACGCCGCATACGTCTGGCAAGCCGTAGAGGAGAGCAGCACCATCAAGTTCGTCCTGCTCGCACTGGAAGCTGCAGCACGTTTTGTAGGTGCGCTGATTTACAAAGCGGCCTCCCGATCCGCGATCCGGGAAGATCGTATTCCCACGCCACTGTCGGACAAAGCATAGCAGCCTGCAACGCCACGCTGGCTAGAAGTTGGACAGGTCAATGCTCGCCTTTAGTTGCACAGGCAGATATGTGTGCAGCATGTATCAACTGGACCAGCCACCCCGGGCTCTTGTCCGTTAGCTCCGCCTCGGGAATGCCCCGCTCCTCACAGAAGGCCGTAACAAGACCGCGCAGTGCCGCCGTGGGACTGCTTGGTCAGAAAGGCATCCAGGTCCAAATCCGTTAGGCGCTGGCGGCCGTGTATCTTAGCGAGCTTGCCCGCATCGGGCGGACCTTCTTCCGCCAACCCCGCCCTAAACTGGCTAACCATGTCGCGGAAATACGCTTGGACATGCTGTCTGACTTCATCATAGCGCATGGAACGATGTGTTGCTCCGGCCAGTGGTCTTTGTCCAGCCAGCACTAGAAATCTCGATAGCCATTGTGCTGTCACCGGGCAGCGGGTGTCGAGTGATACTCTGATGCAGAGAGGCGGCTGTGCTGCGGGTGTAGGGTGGCCGGGAGCGGCCAGCGGAAATAGAAAACTCCATGTCTGGAAATACTTAGGTAGGTAGCTAGACGCATGGCTTGTGTCGCACCAGTGTGTCGCACCAGCAGACTTTGCGCCGTAAGCACTTGTTATGTCGGGAAATTGGTCGGAGCGAGAGGATTCGAACCTCCGACCCCCTGCTCCCGAAGCAGGTGCGCTACCAGACTGCGCTACGCTCCGACCGTGGGCGGGGGGTTACCCCGTCCCGCCGGAATTGGCAAGAGGCCTCACGCCTGATCGCCGCCCCGGTCGAACCGCTTCAGCCAGCTGGAAATCCGGGGCTGGGTTCCAATGTCCATTCGGGACCGGTTTTCCAGCACAGGGCGGTTCTGGCTGACCGACGGCGTGCCTTCGCGCAGCACGATGTAGATGCCCGAAGCGATGATCACCGCCGAACCGATCGCGGTGTAGAGGTCAACGCTTTCGTCGAAGAACAGCCAGCCGTAAAGCGCGGCCCAGATGATCTGGGAATACTGCATCGGCGCAACGACCACCGCCGGGGCCGATCGGTAGGCAAAGATGATCCCAAGTGCGCCAAACATGCCCAGGAACGCCATCACCGCCGTCAGGCCCAGATCAGTGACGGTCATCGGAACATAGACAAAGGGCATTATCGCGCCCATGGCGAAGAAGGTCAGCACCATTGGATAAAGCATCAGCACGACCGAGCGTTCGTGCTGCCCGATCTTGCGAACGATGACGCTGGTCAGCGCCCCGGTGAAGGCCGCGCCCAGTGCGGCCAGGTGGCCAATGGAAAACCCCTCACCCCCGCCAGGTTGAAGAACGACAAGCACACCGCTGAGCCCGACAATCACGGCAACGCCACGCCGGATGCCGACCTTTTCGCCCAGCATCGGGATGGCCATGAGCGTGATCAGCAAGGGCATCGCAAAGAAGATCGCATAGCTGGTCGCCAGCGGCAATTGCGAGAAGGCGAAGAACCCCATCACCCCGGTCGACACCGCAGCGACCGACCGCAGGGCCGACCACCAGGGATGCGCGGGAATCAGTGTAGCGTCGCGACGGTCGCCCATCAGCAGCAGGGTCACCAGCGGAAAACCCATCAGGCCGGAAAAGAACATGATCTGGAACGAGGTGTAGGTCTCGCCCAAAAGCTTGACCACGACGTCATGGGTCGCATAGGCGCCGAAGGCGGCCAGCGACAAGACCGCGCCCCTCAGATTGTCAGACATTGCGGATCTTCCGTTGCTGCCGCGCCGGGCCAAAATCGCCGCTGACGCGAGCCGGTTGTCGCAGACTATGCCGCGAGGCTCAAGCCCCGGAAGGCCTGTCTGCGGGCTTGCGGCAAGGCTGGGCTTAGGCCACCCTGCAGCCATGACCGGGGGAATGCTGGGGTTCTTGGGCGGCATCGGGCTTCTCCTGTTCGGGATGGAGACGCTGACGGCTGCGCTGCGCGAGCTGGCGGGCGAAGGACTGCGCGGATGGCTGATGCGGATGACCCGGACGCCCTTGCGCGGCGTGGTCACGGGCGCCGTGATCACCGCGCTGGTTCAGTCTTCCAGCGCGGTCACAGTGATGACCATCGGCTTTGTCGGCGCGGGAATCCTTGGGTTTGGGCAGGCGCTGGGGGTGCTTTACGGCGCGAACATCGGCACTACGGCGACCGGCTGGATCATCGCCATGGTGGGCATGAAGCTTCAGCTTGGCACGCTGGCGCTGCCGCTGCTGTTCGTGGCGGCGCTTGCGGGCATTCTTGGCGAAGGCCGGATGGCGCGGCTGGGGCGGATGGTGGCCGGCCTGTCGCTGCTGTTCATCGGGCTCGACATGATGCAGGCGGCGATGGCGGGGATGGATGGGCTGATCACACCCGACCGCCTTCCCGGAGACAGCTGGTCAGGGCGGATCCTGCTGGTGGGCATTGGGCTTGTACTGTCGGCACTGATGCAAAGCTCGTCCGCCGGGGTGGCCCTGGCGCTGGTACTGCTGGGGTCCGGGGCGATCAGCTTTCTGCAGGCGGCGGCGATGGTCATTGGAATGAACATCGGCACAACGCTGACCGGGCTGCTGGTGTCACTTGGCGGCGGGATCGGGATGCGGCGGACGGCCGTGGCGAATGTGCTGTTCAACGCCGGAACCGCAATTCTTGTGCTGCCACTGCTGGATCTGGTGGCGCCGGTCCTCGATGGCTCGTTCATCGGGAATGACGGCCAGACCGCGCTGGTGCTGTTCCATACCGGCTTCAATCTGCTGGGGACGCTGGTGTTCCTGCCGCTGACCGCCAGCTTCTCGCGGCTGGTGGAGCGGTTGGTGCCGGACCGACCCGTGACCCTTGCCACCGCACTTGAGCCGGACCTGCTGTCGGATCCCGGATCGGCGCTGGATGCGGCGGCGCGGGTTGTGTCGGCCATTGCCCATGCAACGGGGACGGCGTTGCAGGCGGCGCTGGCCCCGGCCGACCGGCGTGATTTGCGGCCACTGGCGGCCCTGCCGGCGCAGGCCGATGCCGGGCGCAAGGCGCTGGAGACCTGGCTGGCGCAGTTGCGGATTCCGACGGACCGGCCAGCGGACCTTGAACGCATGACCGCGCTGATGCACCTGACCGACCATCTGGCCCGGCTGTCCGCACGAACCCGAGAACTGGACCGGATCGCCCATCTGGCCGACAGCCAGCGCCTGTCACGCCCGGCGCAGGCCGTCGTGGCGGCCCTTGTCCGCCCGCGCGACCCGGCAAAGGCCGAGCGCCTGACCGACCGGGTGCAGGGCTTTGTCCGGCGGCGCCGGCACGGCGCGATGCTGCGCGAACATGCCGGGTTGATCGACCTGTCGGGCGTCTTTCGGGAAACCGACGCGCTGCGCTGGCTTGATCGGGTGGCCGACCATGCCGAGCGCATCGCGCATTACCGCAGGATTGCCGAGGGGCCGGGCAAGGCCCCCCACGTCACTGGCGGCTGAGGCTCAGAGGCTGGCGTCCAGCGCGGCCAGCACGGCATCGCCCATCTGGGTCGTCGTGACCGGCGTGCCTCCATCCGGGCCCATCAGGTCGGCCGTGCGGACGCCATCGGCCAGCACCTTTTCGACCGCCTTTTCCACCCGCGTCGCCTCTTCCCCCAGTTCGAAGGAATAGCGCAGCGCCATGGCGAACGACAGGATGCAGGCGATCGGGTTGGCTTTGCCCTGACCGGCGATATCGGGGGCCGAGCCGTGGACGGGCTCGTACAACGCTTTCGGACGGCCATTGGCCATAGGCGCACCCAGCGAGGCGGAGGGCAGCATTCCAAGCGACCCGGTCAGCATTGCGGCGCAATCAGAGAGCACGTCGCCAAAGAGGTTGTCGGTGACGATCACGTCGAACTGCTTGGGCCAGCGAACCAACTGCATCGCGCCGTTGTCGGCATACATGTGGCTGAGTTCCACATCCGGATAGTCGCGGTCATGCACTTCCTGCACCACCTCGCGCCATAGGATGCCCGATTCCATCACGTTGGCCTTCTCCATCGAGCAGACCTTGTTCGCCCGCTTCCGAGCCAGTTCGAACGCCGATTTCGCCACGCGTGCAATCTCGGATTCGGTGTAGCGCTGGGTGTTGATCCCGACGCGCTCGTTACCTTCCCTGAAGATGCCGCGCGGCTCACCAAAGTAGACGCCCGAGGTCAGTTCACGCACGATGACGATATCAAGGCCCGCAACGACATCACGCTTGAGCGAGGAGAAATCGGCCAGCGCGTCAAAGCATTGCGCGGGGCGGAGGTTGGAGAAGAGGTCCATCTCCTTGCGCAGCCGCAGAAGCCCCCGCTCCGGCTTCACGCTGAAATCCAGCTTGTCGTATTTCGGCCCGCCGACTGCGCCCAGAAGCACGGCATCCGCCGCCTGGGCCTTGGCCATCGTCGCATCGGTCAGCGGCACGCCATGGGCGTCATAGGCACAGCCGCCCACCAGATCTTCGGAGACATCGAAGTAGATGCCACGTTTCGCACCCATCCAGCCGATGATCCGTTTGACCTCGGCCATGACTTCGGGGCCGATGCCGTCACCGGCGAGGATAAGGAGGGATGGGTTGGCCATGGCGTTTTCCTGCGAATATGACGGTGTTCGCCTAGCCGCTTGGCCTGCAAGGGTCAAGCGGGGAAGGCGGTGGCCATCAGTTCCCAGACCCGGCGCAGGCGGGGCGACTGGCGCAGCGCGGGGGCGGCGACCAACCAGACCGGCAGGGATGGCAGGGCGACAAGGCCGTCGATCCGCTCCAGCGTCGGGTCGGCGTCTCCGATCCGGCACAGAAGGCCGCCAAGTCCGCACCCGGCGCGGATCAGGTCCTGATAGACCAGCGGGTCGTCAGTGCGAACGGGAAAGAAGCTGCGGCTGACGGGATAGCCGGCGGCGGCCATTGCCCGGATGATCCGGTCACCCCTGTCCTGCCCGATGAAATCCAGTTGATCAGGGCATCAGGCGTGGCCGGTCGGCCGTGCCGGTCAAGGTAAGACCGGGCGGCATAGATCCCAAAGGGCAAGTCGGCCAGCTTTTGCGCCACAAGGTCAAGCTGGGTGGGCCGGTACATGCGCAGGGCAAGGTCGGCCTCGCCCGGCTGCAGGTTTTCGGTGGTGTCGGACGGAATGAGGTCGATCTGGATTCCCGGCTCCTCGGTCCGCAACCGGGCCAGGATCGGCGGCAGGAACGCATGCGACACGACGCGGCTGGCGGTGATCCGCACCGTCCCGTCGATGCCGGTCGCCTGACCAGCCGCAGCAAGGGCAAGCTCGGCTGCGGCCAGACGCATCGCACGCGCCGGGGCCAGCAGCGCCAGCCCGGCTTCGGTCGGCACCAATCCCAGAGCGACGCGGCTGAAAAGCGGGACCTGAAGCACCGTCTCCGCCGCGCGGATATGGCGGCCAAGGCTGGCTGGCTGATCCCGGTCATCCGGGCGGCAGCGGACAGCGACCCTGCTTCGGCCACGGCAAGGAAGGATCGGATCAGGGACCAGTCAGGCTTTTCCATTCAGTTATGAATACAACTGACCCAAATTCATGCAATTCCATATTCCCCCGACCTGGCAGACATCCTGAGAAAAAGGAGAATCGATGATGGAAAAGACCGCTCTGATCCTTGGCGCTTCGGGCAGCTTTGGCGGACAGATGGCTCTGACGTTGCAGGCTGCCGGCTGGATGATACGCCGTTACAAGCGCGGCACCGACATGACGGCTGCGGCGCGGGGGGTCCAGCTGATCGTAAACGGCCTCAACCCGCCTGGGTATCACAACTGGGACAAGCTGATCCCCGCGATCACGGCCGAGGTCATCGCGGCGGGCCGGGCCAGCGGGGCGACGGTGCTGGTGCCGGGCAACGTCTATCCCTACGGCGTCGAGCCTGGCCCCTGGGGGCCCGACACGCCGCACCGTCCGGTGAGCCGCAAAGGCCGGATCCGGGCCGAGATGGAGGCCAGCTACCGCAGTGCGGCGGAAGGCGGCGGGCCACGCTGCATCCTCTTGCGCGGCGGGGACTTCCTTTTTGACCGAGGCGCCGCAGCTTCTGATGAACCGGGTGATCCTGTCCAAGGTGGCGAAGGGCAGGATCACCGCGATGGGGGCGGCCGATGCGCTGCACTCCTATGCCTATCTGCCTGACATGGCGCGGGTGGCGTTGGCACTGGTAGACAAGGGCGATGCCCTGCCCGCCTATGCCGACATCCCCTTTGCGGGACACAGCTTCACCATCAACGACCTGGCGACGCGGGTCGCGCGGCTGACCGGGCGGCCGATCAAGGTGACGCATTTCCCGCTGTGGTTCTTCACCCTGGTCAGTCCGTTCTGGGAACTGGCGCGCGAACTGCGCGAAATGCTCTACCTGAACCGCTTGCCCCACCAGATCGACCCCGCCCCGCTGCGCCGATTGCTACCAGACTACCGCGACACCCCGCTTGACGAGGTGATCCTTGCCCATCTCAAGACGCGGAAGCCGGCCTAGGGCAGCGTAATGTCCACCCAGACCGGAAAATGCCGCGAGGCGGTGGCAAGGTCTGCGGCAAGCGGGTCATCGGCCGGGGGCCAGAGCACGCCCGCTCCGGTGACCTGAAGCGATGCAGCGGGGAGCACGTAGTCCAGCCGCAACCCGCCGATGTCTTCGTAAAGCACGGTATCCAATGCGGGGTCGCCGGCATGGGCAGGCTCGGTCCGCCCATGGCCGCCACGGGGCGCTGGGTCCTGGAGTGCCGGGTGCGACAGCAACGCCCCGATCCCGTCGCGCAAACCGTCTCCGTCGGCGGGGTCAAGGTTGCCGTCACCCAGAAGGACAAAGGGCGCATCGGGCGGCGGCATTGGCAAGGCTCCGTCAAGATAAAGCCGCCAGAATGCGGCCTCGTCATGGTTGCGCTTGCCGTTGCGGTCCTCTGGGCCGTCGAAGACCGGCGGCGTTGCGTGCCAGGCCAAGAGGCGCAGCGGGCCGGACGGGGTGATCACCGGAACGTCCCAGAAACCGGTGGTCGCAAGGCGCTGGACTGCCTTCAGCCCCTGGTCCGGACCGTCGGGCATCAGGGCACCCGGCAGATCGCGCCAGAGGAAGGCCGAAAAATCGCGCGCGGCGCCTTCGTCGATCGGAAGACGCGACAGCACGGCCATTCCGCCCTGCCCCGAAAAGAGCCCAAAGCCCTGCGCATCGCGAGGGTCCCCCGTCCGGCCATTGCCATCGACGTCAAAGCCAGTCTGCATTCCGGTATTCGGTCGCAGGGCAAAGCGGTGGGGATAGGACGCGCCTGCCAAGGCGAGTTTCTCTGCCAGCAGGCCAAGCGCCACGCCGCCCCGGTCATAGTCGACCGCGGTCAGCAGGATCACATCGGCATCAAGCGCCACAAGCACTTTGACAACTGCGGCAATCTGGGGGGAATCGCCGCGCGCAAGATCCTGCACCAGCAGGCCGGGGCCAGTGCGGTCAAGGTTGACGTTCCAGGTGGCAATGCGCAGGGGTTCGGCCAGGGACGGACCGGCCAGAAGGGCCAGACACAGGCCCAGACACGGGGCCAGCTCTGCACGGATCAGAGGTCATCCTCGTCATTGCGGCGGCGTTCGGCAGCGGCATCGGCCTCATCAACGGCGATCTTCAGGTCGCGCTTCCATCGGATCATGTCGGCAACCCGGGCCATCGCCACGCCGCGCATGAGAAGGCTGGCCGGAAGGAAGGCCCAGGCGGCCATAGTCCAGACCATGGTCTGGCCGGAAGTGAAAGTTGCCACGGGCAGGCCAGCGGTCACCACCGAGATCAGCGCCGGCACAATGAAGGGCAGCAGAAAGCCGACGGCCAGGTTGACGCGCGCGTCCCGTTCCAGCCGGTCGACGACATCGCCGCCAGCGGTCGGTTCGAAAGTGGGAAGGTTCACCCAGACGTTGAAGGCGCTTTTGGTCGAGGGCCAGCCCGCAAGCTTGAGCACGATCACGAAGACCGCCAGCGAGATGAGCGAGACGAGATACGCCGTCCCTGCCGCAGTGCGGACATCCATCACCTGATAGGCCGTAGCCGTATCCGGCAGCATGAAAGTGGCAAGCCGCACTGGTGAATACGGGAAATCCAACGCCTCGCCGATGACCATGCCGACGGCCCGGAACAGGCGCGAGACGGTCGTCGGGTCTTCGCGATCGGCGACAATTACCGACAGCAACAGCACGATCGCCAGCAGCATCAGATAGCGGATGCGATTGAAGGGCGCTCCGTCGCGGAACTCCACCAGACTGGGGTAGACGGCGTTGTATTCGATCAGGACCAACGTCCCGGCGAACAGCGCCATCAGCGCGACGATCTGTTTTGTATCCGTGCCGATACCAGGCAGGATGACCGATGGCAGAACGATCAGCACCATGACCAGAAACGCCCGCACCGCCGCCCCGGTCGCCCGGTTCAGCCAAGTGCGCGCGGCCCCGTCGATCGAGGACACGATGCGAAACTGAAGCCTGGTGCCGACAAGTTCACGCATGCTGTTTCGAATTGCCTCAATTTTGCCCAAGTCTGCCCTGCCGCATGAAACTTCTGCGTCTATATGCCCATAAAGCCAGCGCTTTGTGGCCATTTCAGGGTCAGTCTGAGGGGATCAGGTGGCGTTACGCGGGAACTCGCCAAATCGCCCCCTGACTTTGGCAACTTCTGCCCGCTGGATTACCAGCGGGCAAAGAAGGGGCGGATCAGGCCCAGGGGCGCGTGGTGGCAGTCTTCGCCTCGTAGGCGTCGATTGCCGAGACCTTTTCCAGCGTCAGCCCGATATCGTCGAGCCCGTTCAGAAGGCAGTGCTTCTTGAACGCATCAACTTCGAAGGCGAAGACGGTGCCATCCGCTGCCGTGACGGTCTGGCTTTCCAGGTCCACGGTGAGACGGGCGTTTTCGCCCTTCTTCGCGTCGTCCATCAGATGTGCAACGGCATCGGCCGGCAGCACCACGGGCAGGATGCCATTCTTGAAGCAATTGTTGAAGAAGATGTCGGCGAACGAGGTCGAGATCACGCAGCGGATGCCGAAATCCAAAAGCGCCCAAGGCGCATGTTCACGGCTTGACCCGCAACCGAAGTTGTCGCCAGCAATGATGATCTCGGCCTTGCGATAGGCGGGCTGGTTCAGGACAAAATCGGGGATCTCCTTGCCGTCCTGGGTATAGCGCATCTCGTCGAAGAGGTTCTTGCCCAGTCCCGACCGCAGGATGGTCTTCAGGAACTGCTTGGGGATGATCATGTCGGTGTCGATATTCACGAGCGGCATGGGGGCCGCGACACCGGTGAGAGTGGTGAAACTTTCCATCACAAGGTCCTTCTGTTACGGTCTGACCGTTTGATTTGGGGTGTATTCGGTGAAAGGTGGTCTTCCATCGCCCGAGGCCCCGCAGGGGGCCATCGGATGACAAGCGGTGTCGTGCTTCTGACCTGTTCCATGGCGCGGGATCTGGAGATTTTTTCGGTGCTGGCCACCTCGGTGGATCGCTGCGCCGGGCCGGACGTGCGCCACGTGGTGATCGTGCCGCGAGCCGATCTTGCTGCCTTCCGCCGCCATGCCACCCCTGCGCGTGAGATCGTGGCGCAGGAAGATATCTTGCCGATGTGGCTGTTCAAGCTGCCGTCCGCGCTTCGGCATCTGGCGTTTCTGACCGAGGCGTTGCGCAGGCCGATCTACGTCTCGGCCAAGGGGCAGGTCACGCGTGGCAGGATGATCCAGCAGATACTCAAGATCGAATACACCCGGCGCGCGCCCAGCGAGGCTGTGGTGCATGTGGACAGCGACGTATTCTTCGTGCGGCCCTTTGCTGCGGCTGATGCGCGGCGCGACGGCAAGATCATGTTCTTCCGCGTGGATCAGGCGCAATCCGAGCCGGGTCACCGCCGCTGGGGCGAGGTTGCGGCCAGCTGTCTGGGCACGGCCCTGCCCGAGGGCTGGTCGAGCCATTACGTCGAGAACTGCGTGCCATGGAGCCGCGAAGTTGCGCAGGCCATGGTCCAGCGGATCGAAGCGGTGCACGGGCGCCCCTATCACGAGGTGCTCCTCGGCTTTCCAACAATCTCCGAATATTTCATTTACGGTCTCTTTGCTGATCTGATCGGGGCCGATCCGTCGGGGCAGGCGCCCGGCCTTGCGCCGGGCGACATGTCTTTGTGCAATTCCTTCTGGCCCGCCTCGCCGGATCAACCGTTCGATCTGGTGCGGCAGATGGAGCGGATGTTGCCCTGGCACAGGGCGCTTGCCATCCAGTCCACCCACGCCTTTCCAGTGGCTGAGCGCGCCCGCGTTTTCGAGACAGCACTCGCTGCCCGGTAGAGACCGCCCGGTCAGGCCAGATCTTCGGCCATCAACTCGCGGACATCGGTCAGATGACCGGTGATCGCGGCGGCGGCGGCCATCGCGGGGGAAAGCAGATGCGTGCGCCCGCCCCTGCCCTGACGGCCCTCGAAGTTGCGGTTGCTTGTTGCCGCGCAGCGTTCCCCGGGCGAGAGCTGATCGGGGTTCATTGCAAGGCACATCGAGCAACCCGCGAGGCGCCATTCAAAGCCCGCGTCGATGAAGATCTGCGCCAGCCCTTCCTCTTCCGCCTGCGCCCGCACGAGGCCCGAGCCGGGAACAACCATGGCCCGCAGGCCGTCTTTCTTCTTCTTGCCCTTCAGGATCGCTGCTGCAGCACGAAGATCTTCAATCCGGCCATTGGTGCAAGACCCGATGAACACGGTGTCGATCTTGATGTCCGACAGTTTCTGCCCCGGCGTCAGGCCCATGTAATCAAGGCTGCGCTGCACGGCTTCCACCTTTCCGCCGGTGAAATCCTGCGGCGACGGCACGACGCCGGTGATCGGCAACACGTCCTCGGGGCTGGTGCCCCAGGTGACGACGGGGGCGATATCCTCGCCCTTGATCGTCACCACCTTGTCGAAATGCGCGCCTTCGTCGGTGAAGAGGGTTTTCCAGTAGGCAAGCGCTGCTTCCCACTTCGCGCCTTTCGGGGCATGCGGGCGACCCATGCAATAGGCGAAGGTCTTTTCATCCGGCGCAATCAGGCCGGCGCGGGCGCCGCCTTCGATGGCCATGTTGCAGACGGTCATCCGGCCTTCCATCGAAAGCTCGCGGATCGCCTGCCCGCAATATTCGATGACATAGCCGGTGCCACCCGCCGTGCCCGTCTCGCCGATCACTGACAGCGTGATGTCCTTGGCGGTGACGCCGGGGCGGAGCGAGCCGGTGATCTCCACCTTCATGTTCTTGGCCTTGCGCTGGATCAGCGTCTGGGTGGCCAGAACGTGCTCGACCTCCGACGTGCCGATCCCATGCGCCAGCGAACCGAAGGCGCCGTGGGTGGCGGTGTGGCTGTCGCCGCAGACGACGGTCATGCCTGGGAGGGTCCAGCCCTGTTCCGGGCCGACGATGTGGACGATGCCTTGGCGCACGTCGGAGACGGGGTAGTAGTTTATCCCGAAATCCTTGGCGTTCTTGTCCAGCGCCTGAACCTGAATCCGGCTGTCTTCCGTCATCGTGGCCGCGTTGGCGCGGTCCAGCGTGGTGGGGACGTTATGATCCGGCACCGCGATGGTCTTTTCCGGCGCGCGGACCTTGCGACCGGTCATCCGGAGACCCTCGAAAGCCTGGGGCGAGGTCACCTCGTGCACAAAGTGGCGGTCAATATACAGCAGACAGGTGCCGTCATCGGCCTGATGGACGACGTGGTCATCCCAGATCTTGTCATAAAGCGTGCGCAGAGCGGTCATGGCTCGGATCTTTCGAAGAGGGAATGCAGAAGGGTGACGCGGGGACAGGCGTCAGGCAAGCCGCGCAAGGACAGACCGGTTCAACGCGGTAAACCGCCAAGGCATGCGGTCGTGGTCGGCCATGTCGAAAAAGCGGATCATGCCGCATCAGATACGCCTTTTGCAGCGGCGGGGCAA
Source organism: Rhodobacter sp. (assembly GCA_013821825.1). Classification (GTDB taxonomy): domain Bacteria; phylum Pseudomonadota; class Alphaproteobacteria; order Rhodobacterales; family Rhodobacteraceae; genus Tabrizicola. Next base: position 20,914 of record PNJK01000025.1, on the reverse strand, counting down.
TATGCGGCGCACGTCGGGAAGTCAGGTGGATTGCATCCTGCGCTTCGAGGTTCCCACCCGGTCGACAGACGGACCAGCGGCCAGAGCGATATCCTGTTGCCGTTCTGAACTCCGTTCATGGCCAGCGGGATCATCGTCTCCGTCGCGCTGAGCGGGCTATGGATTCCGGGTGGCGGCAACCGCGGGGCGGCGATTGCCGGCCAGTCACGGCGCGACTACCGCGATCCGGTCTTGCCAAGGACACGGGCGAAGGATAGATGCCCCCGCTTCGCCCGGTCAGTTGAGATTGCGCCCTTTGGGTGGTAGCCTTGACGTTGACACCCGGCGCGGGGGTTCTTGCCGCGCGCATCCTGGAGGACCACGTCCTGTCGCATTCAGATCCCGCCACCGGCCTTCCCGTCGGTCCGCGTCAGAAACCCGCAGCAGGCCAAGCCTCCAGCCCGGATGGCCACACCTCTGAGCAGCTGCTTCAGCTGGTGCTGAATTCCGTCGATGACGACAAGGCCGAGGATATCGTTCAGATCGACCTGCGCGGGCGTTCGGACGTTGCCGATTACATGGTGATCTGCTCGGGCCGGTCATCGCGTCAGGTGGCCTCGATTTCGGAAAAACTGGGAGACCGGCTGAAGCAGGACATGAGGATCCAGGTCCGCATGGAAGGCAAGGAAACCGGCGACTGGGTGCTTATCGACGCGGGCGACGTGATCATCCATGTCTTCCGCCCTGAAGTCCGCGAATTTTACCAGCTTGAGAAAATGTGGTTGCCGGCGGGCTCGCCCCGCGCCGCCGAGGTCTGATGCGGCTGCACCTCTGCGCTGTCGGCCGCCTGCGGGCAGGGCCGGAGCGCGATCTGGTGAACGATTACCTGCAGCGACTTGACCGGACCGGGCGGCCTTTGGGCCTTGGCCCGGCGATCGAACATGAGGTCGAGGACAAGCGCGGCGGCGGAATGCCGGCAGAGGCTGTGCTGCTGGCCAAAGCCGTGCCGGACGGCGCCGCGCTTTGCGTGCTGGACGAGCGGGGAAAGCTGCTGTCGAGCCCCGACTTTGCCGCGCAGATTGCCGGGTGGCGCGATGCGGGACGTCAGGATGCGGCTTTCGTGATCGGCGGGGCGGACGGGGTCGACCCGGCCTTGCGCGGCCGCGCCGATCTCATCGTCAGCCTTGGCCAGATGGTCTGGCCGCACATGCTGGTCCGGGTGATGCTGGCGGAACAGCTTTACCGGTCGGCAACCATCCTTGCGGGGTTGCCCTACCACCGGGTGTGACGTCCCCCGCTGCCTTCAGATCAGGCCTTCCTTGCGGAACAGCGCCTTCAGGTCGGTCTCTGGCCGCGCGCCGAAGTGGCTGATGACTTCCGCCGCCGCGACGCAGCCCATCCGACCCGAGGTGGCAAGCGACTGGCCGGTGGCCAGGCCGTACAGGAAGCCGGCCGCGAACTGGTCCCCTGCCCCGGTCGCATCGACAGGCACCACGCGGCGGACGGGCACGACGGCCTGTTCGTCGCCGCGCACCACGATCACGTCATGTCCCGACCGGGTGCAGACCACCAGACCGGCATCCTGCGATGCCTGTTCCAGCGCTGTGGACAGGTCAGTCTGATACAGCGACGCCCATTCGTGTTCGTTGCCGATCACATAGTCCAGGCTTTTGACCAGACGGCGAAAGTCGTCGCGGTGGCGGTCGACGCAGAACGGATCGGACAGTGCGATCCCGGCCTTGCCACCCGCCGCGTGACAAAGGTCCACCGCGCGCTCAAAAGCCTGTTTGCCCTTGGGCTTGTCGTAAAGATAGCCCTCAAGGAACAGGATCTCGGCGCTGCCAGCGACACTGTCGGACACATCGTCAGGTCCAAGTTCCGAGGAAATGCCAAGGTAGGTGTTCATCGACCGCTCGCCATCGGGCGCCACGAAAATCATCGAGCGTGAGGTGGGCAGTTCGCCGCCCGGCACCGGCGGGTTGACGAAGTCGGTGCCCTCATCCGCCATGGTACGGGCATAGAACCTGCCCAGCGCATCGTCGTGGACCCTGCCGATGAACCCGGTGGTCAGGCCAAGGTTGCCAAGCCCCGCCAGCGTGTTCGCGACCGATCCGCCCGGAGCCTGCTGGCGATTGGTCATCGCGCCGTACAGCAGTTCGCCGCGTTCGCGTTCGACCAGTTGCATGATCCCCTTGTGGATGCCCATCAGGTCAAGAAAGCTGTCGTCAGCGGTGGAAAACACATCGACGATCGCATTGCCGATGCCGACAACCTGATAGGATTTCATGCGGTCTTGTCCTCGTACAGGCACCATTCGCGGATCGGGCAGATGGAGCATTTGGGTTTGCGCGCGGTGCAGATATACCGGCCGTGCAGGATAAGCCAGTGGTGCGCATGGCGCTGAAACTCGACCGGGACATTGTCTTCGATGGCGCGTTCGACGGTCAATTCATCACGGCCGGGGCAGATGCCGGTGCGGTTGCCGACGCGGAAGACATGCGTATCGACCGCCTGCGCCGGGTGGTGGAACCACATCGACAGGACCACATTCGCCGTCTTGCGCCCCACGCCCGGAAGGGTGGTAAGCGCGGCACGGGACGAAGGCACCTCTCCGCCAAAGTTGTCGATCAGGAGGCGGGAGAGCTTGATGACGTTCTTCGCCTTGTTGCGGTAAAGGCCGATGGTCTTGATGTGCTCGATCAGCGCCTCTTCCCCAAGGTCCAGCATCTCTTGCGGCGTGTCGGCGATCTCGAAGAGCTTGCGGGTGGCCCTGTTCACGCCGATGTCGGTAGCCTGCGCCGAAAGCGCCACGGCGACGAGGAGGGTGAAGGCGTTCACATGCTCCAGCTCGCCCTTTGGTTCAGGTTCGATCTCGGCGAACCGGGCGAAGACGTGTTTCAGGGTGAGATAGGGAAGTTGCGGGACCATGCGGCCTTCATGCCAGCGCGAGGGCAGTGGCGCAACCGCGGCTGTTCGCCATAAAGCTGGATTTTGGATGGGCTTGGGTCCTCTTCGCAGCGGGCCATGGGGGCTTCCCGCAGGCGGGAGACCGAATGCGCCTTGTCACCGCGAAACTCACCTTCCGCTCAGGCATGGCTGGAGCCGTAGCTGTAGACGGTGACCCGGCCGGTATGGTCGATGCGGTCGAGGGCGTCGAAGGCGCGGTCATGGGCGTCATCGAACCCCGGCACCGCCACATAACGGATCGTGGGGGAACGGCGCTGCCCGAAAACCACCATTCGCCGTCGGCGTCGATGCGGTTGTCCCAGCCCGGCGTGGGGTGGTGATACCAACCGCAACGGGTTTCGGCCTGGGCGGGCATGGGCCGCAGGGTGGCAGCCAGAAGAAATGCGCGCTGCATGGGGGCCTCTTGCGCAGGGTTCTGTCAGTGACCAAGGCAGGGGCCTCGGCTCAAGGCTGGGAAACCGGATGCGCAGGAAGCGGGTCGCGGGGCGGCGGCGGGCTGGCTATGATGGCGGCAAGGAGACTGCCATGACCGATCAATCCCCCGCCTATCACTACTCAGTCATTGCCCGCGCGTTGGAAGTGATCGACGCGGGCGACCCCGGTCTGACGCTGGAGGATCTGGCCTCGCGGATGCGGATGAGCTCTGCGCATTTCCAGCGACTGTTCAGCCAGTGGGTCGGCGTCAGCCCGAAACGGTATCAGCAATATCTGACGCTGGGCCATGCACGGAAACTGCTGGCGGAACGGCATACCATGCTGGGGGCCGCGCATGAGGCGGGGCTGTCGGGCTCAGGCCGCCTCCACGATCTGTTCCTGACCTGGGAAGCGATGTCGCCCGGCGATTATGCGCGCGGCGGCGCAGGGCTGGAGATCCGCTGGGGCTGGTTCGAAAGCCCGTTTGGCCCAGCCCTGGTGATGGCGACGGCGCGGGGCATCTGCGGCATCGGTTTTGCGGATGAGTTGGGTGCCGAGGCGGCGCTGGAGGACCTTGTCAGCCGCTGGCCCAAGGCGAGCTACGTCGAGGACCCCGTGGCGTTGCGCCCGCTTGTGGATGCGGCTTTCGGCGGCAAGGCGACGGAGCTGCACCTGATCGGCGCGCCGTTCCAGATCAAGGTCTGGGAGGCGCTTTTGGCTATCCCCTCGGGTCATGTCACGACCTATGCCGACATCGCGGGCGCCATCGGTCACCCGATGGCGCACCGGGCGGTGGGAACGGCGGTTGGTCGCAACCCGATCAGCTTTCTGATCCCCTGTCACAGGGCCCTTCGGCGCGACGGTGGCCTTGGCGGCTATCACTGGGGACTGCCACGCAAACGCGCGATGCTGGCCTGGGAGGCCGCGCGCACAGAATTGTGATGCGCGGAAGACTGCTTATTGCGAAGGGAACCGACAGCCTCTGGACGGCGTTCGTGTAATGTAGCAACGGTTCAGTAACAGCCCAGAACGGGCCTATCCTCGAGGCGAGAGCAAAGATGATGATGAAGACCCCCCTGATCCTGGCCCTTGCCAGCACCCTGACCTTGTCGGCCTGCGTCGATCCCAATGCCTATTCCGGCGACCCGAATGCCCGGCAGCGCCAAGGCGCTATCGTCGGTGGTCTGGTCGGCGCCGTGACCGGTGCGGCCGTTTCGGGCGACGGTGACGAACTCAAGGGTGCGATCATTGGTGGCGCCTTGGGCGCGGGCGCCGGCGCGCTGATCGGGGCCGACCTTGACCGCCAGGCCGCCGAGCTGCGCGGTTCGCTGAACTCGAACATCTCGGTCACCAACACCGGTGAATACCTGATCGTGAACATGCCGCAGGATCTTCTGTTCGCCGTGGACAGTGCGTCGTTGCGGCCTGACCTGACCAGCGACATCCGTACGGTTGCCGCCAGCCTCTTGCGCTATCCCGACAGCCGGATCGAAGTGATCGGCCATACCGACAACACCGGGTCGGCCGCCTATAACCAGGACCTGTCGCAGCGCCGCGCCGTGTCGGTCGCCGGCGTGCTGCGCGAAAGCGGCGTGCCCAATGGCCGGATCGTGGCGTTTGGCCGGGGAGAAGACCAGCCGATCGCGTCGAACCTGACGCCCGAGGGTCGCGCGCTGAACCGCCGGGTCGAAATCATCATCCGCCCGACGCGCTGAGACAGCGGAAAGCGTTGCAGGAAGGGCCGGGGGGCAACCCTCGGCCCTTTTGTCATTGTGTCTTTCGGCAACCGGTCATAATTTCGGACCAATAGCCGGGGTCCAACATGCCGTTCATGAAAGTCACTCCCGAAAAGCTTTCTCATTCCGTCGTGCGCCAGATCGAACAGCTGATCCTGCGCGGCATACTGCGGGCTGGCGAGCGGCTGCCGTCCGAACGTGACATGGCCGAAAAGCTGGGCGTATCGCGCCCTTCGCTGCGGGATGCGATTGCCGATCTGTCGGATCGGGGGCTGCTGACCAGTCGGGCGGGGTCGGGCGTGTTCGTCGCCGAAGTTCTGGGGTCCGCCTTTTCCCCCGCACTGATCCAGCTTTTTTCCACGCATGACGAAGCGGTCTTCGATTACATCGCCTTTCGCCGCGACATGGAGGGGTTGGCCGCCGAACGCGCGGCCCGGCTTGGGTCGGAAACCGACCTGCGCGTGATTGCAACGATCTTCGCCAAGATGGAGGCCGCGCACCAGAAACGCGATCCGACGGACGAAGCCGAGCTCGATGCCGAATTTCACATGGCCATCATCGAGGCCAGCCACAACGTCATCATGCTGCACATGCTGCGGTCGATGTTCGACCTGTTGCGGCAGGGGGTGTTCTACAATCGCCAGGTCATGTTCCGAAACCGGATGACCCGGGACCACCTGCTGGACCAGCACCGGGCGATGAACGATGCCGTGCAGGCGCGCGATCCTGTGGCCGCACGGGAGGCGGTCGAGGCGCATCTGAATTTCGTCGAACAGGCCTTCATCGACCAGATGCGGGCCGAAAAGAACGAGACGATTGCCCGCCAGAGACTGGACCATGAGGCAAGCCGCTAAGGCCGGAACCGCGGTTCGGGCGCAGCGAGAGAACTCGCCCTCTTCATTGAAAAACCGGCGGCCTGTGCGGGCCGCCGGTTCAGTTCTTGCCCCAGGGGAAGGTCAGTGCATCCGCGCTTCGACCTGAGCAATGGCGTCGTCGATCGAGGCGGTTGCTGCCTCGGCCGTCATCTGCTTGGCCAGGATGTCGCCGGCTGCAGCGATGGCGACCGACACTGCCTGTTCGCGCACCTGACGGATGGCAGCGGCCTCGGCCGATGCGATCTGGTCAATGGCAGCGGCAAGGCGGCGGGCAATTGACGCCTTCAGATCGGCCTTGGCCTGCGCGGCGGCGGTCATCGCCTCGTCCTTGGCGGAAGACACGATGCGGTCTGCCTGTTCCTGCACTTCCTTCTGGCGACGCTCGTATGTTGCCAGGATCGACTTCGCTTCTTCCCGCAAAGCGCGGGCTTCGTCGAGGTCGGCCTTGATCGCCACGGCGCGGGCATCAAGCATTCCGGTCAGCTTGCCCGGCACCTTGAGGTAGACCAGCAGTGCAACAAAGAAGATAAAGCCCAGAGACACCACGAACTCGCTATTGCCAAGCGAGAAGAACGGGCCAGTCGCCGCCAGCGCGGGCGAAGCGAGAACCGACAGAAAAAGTGTGAGCCGTTTCATCGCTTTACCCTTTCAGCCGGGCCGAGACGGCCGCAGTCACGGTTTTCGCATCGACTGTACTGCCAAGCGCCGCAACAAGTTCCGCTGCCGTGTCACGCGCTACTTCGGCCACGGCCGCCGCAGCGCCGTCGCGGATGGCCGCAATCGTCTTTTCGGATTCCGCCGCCTTGGCAGAAATCTCGGCGTCGGCCTTCGCGGAGGCAGCGTCGAGGTCTTTCTGGATTTCGGCCTTCGCCGCGGCGACGATCTTCGCGGCTTCGGTCCGGGCCGAGGCCAACGCGTCGTTATAGGCCTTTTCAGCCTCGACCGCCCTCAGCTTCAGCTCTTCGGCTGCGGCAAGGTCATTGGTAATCGTGCTCTTTCGATCCGCCAGAACCGCTGCGATGCGCGGCAAGGCGATGCGGGACAGCACGAAATAGATCACGACCAGCGTGACCAGAAGCCAGAAAATCTGGTTCGGCCAGGTCGAAAAGTCCAGCTGGGGCATGCCCTCAGCCGCCTCGGCCTCGCCTGTTGCGTCGATAGCCATGTCGTCTCTCCTTAGCCTTGGGAACCGGGGCCAGACGTGCGCCTGGCCCGGAAATCAGGTCCGAAGGATCAGACGGCAAACATCAGAAGAAGGGCGATCAGGAACGAGAAGATGCCCAGCGCTTCGGCGAACGCGATGCCGACGAAGAGGTTGGCCATCTGGCCCGGTGCCGCCGACGGGTTGCGCAGGGCGCCCGACAGGAAGTTGCCGGCAATGTGGCCCACGCCGATGCCGGCGCCGCCCAGACCCATCGTTGCCAGACCGGCGCCGATGAACTTGCCCATTTCTGCGATATCGCCTTCCATTTGGTAGCTCCTTTTTGGAATTGGCTGAAGGTAAGAGACCGGCCTGCGTTTCGGGGCTCAGTGGTGGGCGTCGCCCACCGCATCCCGAAGATAGACGCAGGTCAGAATGGTGAACACATAGGCCTGAACCGAGGCCACAAGCACTTCGAGCCCGTGGATCGCGACAATGGCCGCGATCGGCACGACCGACGCCACGCCCATCGCCCCGGCAAAGCCCGCGAAGACCTTGATCACGGCATGACCGGCCATCATGTTGCCGCTGAGACGGACGGAGTGCGACAGAGGACGCACGAAGTAAGAAATGATCTCGATCATCGCCAGGATCGGGCGCAGGGCCAGCGGGGCGGACGACACCCAGAACATCGCCAGGAAGCCCGGACCCTTGCGGATGAAACCGACGATGGTGACCGTGAAGAAGACCAGCAGAGCCAGTGTCGCGGTGACCGCGATCTGCGTAGTGTTGGTGAAGGAAAAAGGGATCAGGCCGAGGATGTTTGACAGGAAGATGAACATGAACAGGGTCATCACATAGGGGAAGAACTTCAGCCCCTCGTGCCCGGCGACATCTTCCACCATCTTGTGAATGAAGCCGTAGAACAGCTCCGCCACAGACTGCCCACGCGACGGTACGATGGCGCGGCGACGGGTGGACAGAACCAGAAGGCCGACCAGGGCAAGGACGGCGATGGCCATCCACAGCGTGACGTTGGTGGGCGTGTACCACTCGATCGGTCCGTCACCGAACAGCGGCTTGACCGTGAACTGCTCCATCGGCTCGATCTTGAGCCCGCCCGCGGCCTCTTCCCCGTTCGTCGCCATGCCTCAGTCCCCTTCGCCCTTTGCGGCCTTGTCTGCCGCCCTTTGTGCCAGTTGCCGTGCCGATCCGAGCATCGTCTTGACGCCGGCGGCAAAGCCGAAGAGCGAGAAGATGATCAGGAAGATCGGCAGCGTGCCCATCAGCACGTCCAGCCCGTAACCGATGGCGACCCCGAGGAGCATCCCCGTCACCAGTTCGATCACCATCCTCCAGGCCACCTCGCCCTGCGAGAAACCCTTGACCGTGTTGGTCCTCACCGGTTCGGCCTGACCCTTCACCCTGGCGAGTCGCGCCTCAAGCGCGCGGAGCCGGTCGGGATCGGGTTCGGATGCCATTGCGAAGCCCCTTGCAGTCGGGCGGAACCTAAGGAGACGGGGCGTCAGAGTCAAGCTGAGAGCATTCTAGCTAACCCCTTGTTAAAAATCCCACTTTCTGAGAGGTGGTGGCCGGAATGCCGGCAGACCTCCGCCGGCGGCGTCGCGGCATATTCAACCCGATGGTTGACGAATTCCGGGCCTCGGGGAATAGTCCGCCGATGACCAACCCCCTCGACACCGTCTTTGCAGCATTGGCCGACCCGACCCGGCGGGCGATCCTTGCGATGCTTCTGGAAGATGACATGGCGGTGACGGACGTGGCCGAACCCTTCGCGATAAGTCTGGCCGCGATCTCGAAGCACCTTGGCGTGCTGGCTGATGCCGGACTGATCAGCCGGGAACGGCGGGGCCGGGTGATCTGGTGCCGGCTGGAACCGGACGCGATGCGCGCGGCCTCGGTCTGGATGCAGGGCTTCGGCCAGTTCGAACCGCTGGACCTGGACGACTTCGAACGCTTTCTGGAACAAGAGCTGTACGAGAGGTCAGAGTAGCCCTTGCTTCGGCCCGGCCTGGGCGCACCGCCGGAAGCTGTGATGCTTATGGAAACAGTCTGTTCCTGGGCTGGGGCGGGGCATCACAACTTGCCACAGAGATTGCCACAGTCCTGCCCCGCTTGCGCTGGAAGACGGCTTCACGAGAACAAGGGACTGTCACAATGAAGAAGAAACTGACGCTGTTGCAGAGGATGGGCTTCACTCGTCCAAAGCCCACGGATGAGGAGGAGCAACTGACGCCCTTCGAAAAGCGCCTGAAAATGGTGAACCGCGCGCGGATGGTGAACCAGGCGGGCCTTGGTGGCCCGGTGTTCAGAAACCGGCAGTCACGGAAGGAATCCTGAGGCCATTCATCAGATCACGCAGTTCCTGGCGGGCGGCAATGTTCGACAGGTTCAGCTGATCGATCCCGGTATCCCGCAGGTCAAGCAAGGTCAGGCCACGCGGAAACAGCTCGCGGAAGATGACCCGTTCGGAAAAGCCCGGCAACACCCGAAACCCGATACGGCGCGACAGGTCATCCAGCGCCGCGCCGACCTTTTTCTTGTTGTGCATCGCTTGCGCACCAAGCCGGTTGCGCACCACGATCCAGTCGATCGGCGCCAGGCCGGCCTGCGCGCGCAACTGCCGCGCGGTCCAGACCATTTCGGCATAGATCGACGGGCCCTTGACCTGGCCACTCATCGGATCGACCCGTGCCAGCAGATCGAAATCGACAAAGCTGTCGTTCATCGGCGTGATCAGCGTATCGGCCAGCGAATGCGCGATCTGGCTTAGCCGGGTATGGCTGCCGGGGCAGTCGATGACGATGAAGTCCTTGTTGTCGTGCATGTCGGCGACAGCCCGTGCCAGGCGCTGGTCCTGGGCATTTTCGCCCTCGACAAGGCTGGTGGGATCGGCTGCAGGCAGATCCCGGTAGTCAGGCGAGGGCAGGTCGACGCCAGCCCGCGCCATAAAGGCGCGCCGGTTTTCGACATAGCGGGCAAAGGATCGCTGCCGCAGATCAAGGTCCAGCGCCCCGACCCGGTGGCCCATACGCGCCAGTGCGGTGGCCACATGCATGCAGGTGGTGGATTTCCCCGAGCCGCCCTTTTCATTGCCGACGACGATGATCCGCGCCATGGCTGCCCCTTCTTCCTGTCTCGGACCTGTCTTATGCGCAGGTGCGGCGGGAAGGAAGTGGGCAGGGACGCAGGACCGGGTGAAATCGGCTGCGGGACGTCGAAGGTTTCACTGTCCCTGGAGTGCCGGACGGCCAGGACCTAACGACGAGGGGGCATGTGTTGCCACATGCCCCTTGCCGTTCTGCGCTGCGCTCGGGATCAGAACCCGAGACCGGCGTACTTGTTCTTGAACTTCGACACGCGGCCGCCGGTGTCCATCAGCTTGGCCTGCTGGCCGGTCCATGCGGGATGCGCCAGCGGGTCGATGTCCAGCGACATCTGGTCGCCTTCCTTGCCCCAGGTCGAGCGCGTCACGTAGGTCGAACCATCGGTCATCTTGATGGTGATGGTGTGATATTCGGGGTGAATCTCGGCTTTCATCGTCCCGCTCCTTATTCCGCTTTGGCTTTGTAGGTGGAGTCCTCGGCGATCCGGGCGGATTTGCCGCGACGCGTGCGCAGATAGTAAAGCTTGGCGCGGCGCACACGGCCACGGCGGACCACTTCGATCGAATCGATGTTGGTCGAGTAGAGCGGGAATACACGCTCCACGCCTTCGCCGAACGAAATCTTGCGCACGGTGAACGAGGCGGCGATGGTCGCGCCCCCTTTGCGGCCAATGCAGACGCCTTCATAGGCCTGCACACGGCTGCGGGTGCCTTCGGTCACTTTATAGCCGACGCGGATGGTATCCCCGGCTTTGAAATCCGGGATGGTCTTGCCTAGGGCGGCAATCTGCTCGGCCTCGATCTGGGCGATCAGGTTCATCGCATAACTCTCCAATGCTCGCGGTTTTTTCCGCGAAGTGATGCCGCCCTAGAGCTCTTGGTCTTCATTCGGGTCCCTACCGTGCTTGGCACAGTAAGCCCGCCAGAGGTCAGGCCTGCGTTCTTTCGTCAGCCTTTCGGCCATGGCCTTCCGCCAGGTGGCTATGTTCGCGTGATGGCCCGATTGAAGCACTTCGGGTATCGCGCGGCCTTGCCAGTCGGTCGGCCGAGTGTACTGCGGAAATTCAAGAAGCCCCTCCGAAAAGCTTTCCTCTTCGGTGGAGACCTGATTCCCGAGCACGCGGGGTATAAGGCGGACCGTCGCATCAATCAAGGCGGTTGCGGCGATCTCTCCACCAGTCAGGACAAAATCGCCAAGGCTGACCTCTTCGATGCCGCGATGGTCCAGGACGCGCTGGTCCACGCCTTCGAAACGACCGCAAAGCAGGGTAATACCGTCGCAAGCGGCAAAGCGTCTTGCAGTAGCCTGATCAAAGGGTTTTCCACGTGGGGACAAATAAATGACGGGCCAGCGCGCACGGTCTGCGGGGGTCCCTTCGGCGGCGGCCGCAAGGGCCGCGTCCACCACGTCGGGGCGCAGGACCATGCCCGCACCACCACCAGCGGGCGTGTCATCGACGTTCAGGTGCTTGCCGACGCCAAAGGGGCGCAGGTCGATCGTCTCCAGCCGCCAAAGCCCGAAGTCCAGCGCCTTGCCGGTCAGCGACAGGCCAAGCGTTCCCGGAAAGGCTTCGGGGAACAAGGTGATCACCTTGGCAGTCCAGGCTCCCCTGACCACACGCGGTTCTTCCAGAAGGTCGCGCGGCTTCAGACTGGCCTTGATGGACAGCCTGCCGTGGCTTTTCGGGGGATCGACGGGGTCTGACATGCGCCGGGCTTAGCCGGAAACAAAGCGGTGGGAAAGCCCTTGCCCCGTCAGGCGCGACTGGCCGCCGACTGGTCCACTGGATCTTGTGGCAGGTCGTCCGAGGGCGGGACAGAGTCGAGCGCCTTCTCCACGGCAAGCGCCAAGGCATTCAGCCCCTCGCGAAGGTCGGCAAGAAGATGGGCCGGAAGGTCTGAATCGGGATTGGCACCCGGTTCATCGGCCGCAGCAGCGCGCAGATCGGCCGGAGCCGGAAAGCCTTCGGCGCGGTCCGGAAAGGCCCCGATCAGCGCAAGCGCCCGGGGGGCATAGAGGCGCAGCAGATCAGGATCGTGCCTGGCAATCTCGAAGGCATTGGCCATCGCGGTTGGAACCCTCCCGGGGGCCACGATTTCGGGCTCGGACGCCCAGAGGACCAGTGCACGCCGCAACGAGGCGTTGCTGCGGTCTGGTTGCCTCAGGGCCGCGGTCAGCGCATTCAGGCGCAGTTCGGCCCCGGCCACACCCAGGATCCGCGACACGTCAGCCGTGGTGGTGGAATCCGGTGCATCGTCAGCCAGGTTAAGCAAGGGCACGATGGCTGACCCGGCCTCGGCAGCAGCGCGGGGGGCCTGTGCGGCCTCTGCCTCTTCGTCCAGGAACACACCCCGATCCGCGGCTTCGCGCGCGTCCCAGAGCACCCTGCACAACGGGATGGCCAGGAACGAGACAGCAATCGGGAAGATCGGGTTGACCACAGGCATGAAACCCGAGACGGCGCCAAAACCGCGTCCGAGAGCAATCAGCACCGCCACCAGCAGAATCTGCGACAGCACCTGGGCCAGCGCCGCGCCCAGCGCCGGGGCCGTCAGCCATTCCTGAACCGAGGCAGGCCACTGCTCGGGTCGCAGGATCATCAGCCAGATCACAAAGACCGCCACGAACGGCCCAACCATTTCCCAGCCCAGACCGCTGAGCCCGGCAAAGAGCGGGCCGATGTAAAGAAGCGTAGTGGCACCTTTCAACAGTCTAACACGGGTGACCATGTCTGTCCCCTCATCGTCCTGGCTGCCACGATGGCGAGGGTCAGGGCGCTATTCAGATTCCTCAGGCAAATCGACGATCAAACGACCTGCCGCGAGGTCAACATTAGGCACGATTGCCTTGGTAAAGGGCAAAAGCAGGGCCGATTTGTGACGATCGGAGGATAATTCAATGATATCACCAGCACCGTGATTGTGCACCGCAACGACCTTTCCCAAAGCTAAACCACCGGTATCGAAGGCATCAAGCCCGATCATATCCGCATGGTAGAATTCGTCATCCGGCAGGGATGGCAGCCGGGCACGGTCGACAAAAAGACTGGTTCCGCGCAGCGCCACGGCGGCGTCGCGCGTGGACACCCCGGCGATCCGCGCTCCGAAGCCACCGGCCACTGGACGAGTGAGCGTGATGCGGAACTGACGAGAGCCATCCTCGGTCGACAATGGACCATAGGCGGCAATGTCCTCGGGGACCGAACAGAAGGATTTCAGGCGCACCTCGCCGGAGATGCCGAAAGCCCCGGCAATTGCGCCGATGCAGATAAGGTCGGCCATCAGCGGGTGTCCACATGCAAGGTGGCAGCACGGGTTTCCCAGCCGGACCGTTCAAGTTCGGGCACGCAATTCTCCTCTTCCGGCCAGCCAATGCAGAGATAACCGATGAAACGCCAGCTGTCCGGAACGGCAAGGTCGCGCGCCAGACGGTCCGGGTCAAGGATTGAAACCCAGCCAAGACCAAGGCCTTCGGCGCGTAGCGCCAACCAGAACAGCGTAATGGCGCCGACCACGGAATAGGCCCGCGTTTCCGGCATGGTCCCAGCGCCAAGACCTGACCCCTTGCTGGTGCCGTCGTCACAGAACACGGCCAGATGCAGCGGCGCCTCGGCCATGCCGGAAAGCTTCAACTGGCTGTAAAGCTGCGCCTTCTCTCCTGATTGGCCGGCAAGGGCCTTGGCATTGCTGCCGCGGAAATTGGCGTGGCAGGCCTGGCGGGCCTCAGGGCTTTCGACCCGAAGCAGGCGCCAGGGTTCGGACAGCCCGACCGACAGTGCACTTGCGAAAGCCGAGAGGCAACGCGTGACAAGGTCGGCCGGCACGGGCGCGGTAAGGAAGCGGCGCACGTCGCGCCGCCACCGCATAAGCTCGGCCAGCTCGTCCCGGAAGGTGGGGCTGAACTGGCCGGGCGGGTTGGTCACCGGATTACTCGGCAGCCGGTTCGGCAGCGCGGGCGGCCTTCTTGGCGGCGCGCTCGGCCATCGCCTTGCCCGGCTTGGCGGCGGTCGGGTTTGACCGGGCGGCCTTCGGACGGGCACCGGCAGCTTCCAGCATGCGGGCGATCCGGTCGGTCGGCTGGGCGCCCTGGCCCAGCCAGTAGGTCACGCGCTCCAGATTCATCACGACGCGCTTTTCGTCGTCCTTGGCGAGAAGCGGGTCATAGGTGCCCAGCTTTTCCAGAAAGCGGCCATCGCGCGGCATGCGGCTGTCGGTGGCAACGATGGAATAGAACGGGCGCTTTTTCGAGCCGCCGCGGGCCAGACGGATTTTCATCGACATTGGATAGTCTCCTTGGTTTGGTTTGAGGTGCATGGCTTCACACACCGTAACAGTTTGTTATTTCTGCAGTTTCTCGTGATGCCTGATGACTTCTGAGATGATGAAGGTCAGGAATTTCTTGGCGAGGTCGGGGTCAAGGTCGGCTTCAGTGGCAAGCTCGTGGAGCCGCGCCATCTGGCGTGCCTCGCGGTCGGGGTCGCTGGGCGGCAGACCATGTTCGGCCTTCAGCCGCCCGACGGCCTGGGTCTGCTTGAAGCGTTCGGCCAGCGTATAGACCAGGATCGCGTCCAGCCTGTCGATGCTTTCGCGGTGTTCCTTCAGCAGGGTTGCGGCACGGGTTGCGGCGTCCATCAGTCCCCCTTTTCCGACGTCGTTCTTGCGTCTTCCTTCTGTCTTCCTTCCGTCTCTACGCGCGTAGAGACGGCACTTTGCGCAACGGGGCGATGCAGCCGGACCTGCGCGCTGTCATGATCGGCGGCGGGGCCGGGGATGGGGCGTTCATGCGAAATCATGCGCGCGCCTCGGGACCGGGATGGCGGTAGATGTGGTAATCCCCGTCAGGATCGGCGTGGGTGACTTCGCGGACAGCACCAAGACGCAAGGCCAGCGCTTCAGAGCGGCTGTTCGCCACATCTATCATCGAGATCAGCGGCGCGGTCGAGATGCGGGCGTGGTAGTCGGCCTTCGCGGCCAGCGCCGCCTCGGCCGCATAGCCCAGACCCTCGAAGCCGTCGTAGAGGTGCCAGGCGAGCTCGGGCTCGGGCCATTCGTCATGGAAGATCACGCCGATCCGGCCGATGAACTCGCCCGCCTTGGTGTCCACCGAATAGAAGCCATAGTCGCGCAAGGCCCAGTGGCCGATGTTCGCCAGAAGCCCGCGCCAGACCCAGCGCCGCTCCAGCGGGCCGCCGACAAAGATGCTCCGGGGACTGTCGTTGAAGGCGAGCATGGCGGGAAAGTCCGCCTCACGGGGTTCGCGCAGGATCAGCCGCTCTGTTTCCAGAACGGGGAGTCCGATCAGCTGCGGATGCGCCAGGTTCGTCATTTCTTCTTCATCAGTCCCGACAGGCCCGCTGGCAGGGTGATCCCGCGCGGTAGACCGCCGAGGCCAGGCGGAAGCGCGCCGCCCATCCCCTGCTGCATGCCCTTTGCGGCTTCGGCAAGCTGTTCGGGCGACATCTTCGACGGGTCGGGCATGCCGCCGCCCACACCCTTGCCGCCCATCATCGACTTGAGCGCCTGCTTCATCATGCCGCCCTTGCCCATCTTCTTCATCATGTCGGCCATCTGCTTGTGCTGTTTCAGCAGACGGTTGAGGTCAGAGACATCCATGCCGGCCCCCGCCGCGATCCGCTTCTTGCGGCTGGCGGCCAGAAGGTCGGGATTGGCGCGTTCCTTCTTGGTCATCGAGTTGATCAGGGCGATCTGGTGCGTCAGCATCTTGTCGTTCAGGCCGGCGGCTGCGGCTTGCGACTGCATCTTGCCCATGCCGGGCATCATGCCCATCAGGCCCTGCATGCCGCCCATCTTCATCATCTGTTCCAGCTGCATCTTCAGGTCGTTCATGTTGAACAGACCCTTGGCAAAACGCTTGGCCATGCGTTCGGCCTGCTCGGCCTCGAACGTTTCCTGCGCCTTTTCGACCAGCGCGACGATATCGCCCATGCCAAGGATGCGGCCGGCGACGCGGTCGGCCTCGAAGGTCTCCAGCGCGTCCATCTTTTCGCCAAGGCCGACAAAGCGGATCGGTTTGCCGGTGACGGCACGCATCGAAAGCGCGGCGCCGCCGCGTCCGTCGCCGTCCATCCGGGTCAGGACGACGCCGGTGATACCGACCTTGCCATCGAATTCCGTGGCGACATTGACCGCGTCCTGACCGGTGAGGCCGTCGACCACCAGCAGCGTCTCGCGCGGCTGGGCGATGTCGCGGACGGACTGCACCTCGTCCATAAGGACTTCGTCGATGTGCAGACGACCGGCGGTGTCGAGGAACATCACGTCATAGCCGCCAAGGTTGGCCTGGGTCTTCGCGCGCTTGGCGATCTGCACCGCCGTCTCGCCCTTGACGATCGGGAGCGTGTCGACACCGATCTGCGTGCCGAGGATCGCCAGCTGCTCCATCGCCGCCGGGCGGTTGGTGTCGAGCGAGGCCAGCAGGACCTTCTTGCCGTTCTTTTCCTTCAGCCGTTTGGCCAGCTTCGCGGTCGTGGTGGTCTTGCCCGAGCCCTGCAGACCGACCATCAGGATCGTCGCGGGCGGGTTGTCGATCTTGAGCGCCTCGGGCGCGCCATCGCCTGCCAGCACCCGGATCAGCTCGTCATGGACGATCTTCACCACCATCTGGCCGGGGGTGATCGACTTCGTGACCGCGGCACCGGTGGCCTTGTCCTGCACCCGCTTGATGAAATCGCGCGCGACCGGCAGCGAGACGTCCGCCTCCAGCAACGCCACGCGCACTTCGCGCAAAGCGGTGATGACGTCAGCCTCGCTCAGCGCGCCGGCCTTGGTGAGACGGTCGAACACGCCACCAAGGCGTTCTGACAGGCTTTCGAACATCGCGTCACCTCATCGTTGCGTTTGCCCCGATATGGGGCGCGAAACCCTGGACGCAATGCGAGACATCACCCGTGGGCGCAACGCGCTGACGGATGGCGATCCCGGGCCTTGCCCATGGGACCGGAAGCGGCAAGCCTCCGGGGAATTGGGGGCGGATACGCCTGCGGACGTGGCGAGTCAAGCCGAAGCGGCGAAAAGCCCCGGTCCAGCAGGGCGGTCTTGCCACCCGATGCGTCAACCGGGCGGCGGCAGATCGTCCATGCGCCTGATCTGGGCCAACTCGGCCAACAGCGCGTCGAGGCCTGTTCGGTCGATGAACGGGAACTCTTCGGTCAGGGCGGCGGCCACCTCCTCGGCATGCAGGATCGCTTTGTCGCCCTGCCGGGTCGCCCGATGGCCGGCGAGGATCAGATCGTGCCGCGATACCGTGTCGTTGTCGAAGTGCAGTGCCCGGATATAGCTAGGAAAGCCGGGGTCCGAGACCACCGGCATATCCAGCCAGATCTTGCGATGCATCATGTTGAAGGGGTTTCGCAGGAAGTCCTTGTCGGACACATAGGCAAGGCCCTGCGCCGTCAGGAACTCTTTCACGATCAGCGATGTGCCGTTGGTGCCGCCCGGCTGGGCCGGGAACAGAAGGATGCCCTTGGGAAAGGTGAAATGCGTTGTCGCCGGCATGCCTTCCGACAACTTGCGCAAGCGCTGGATATAGGTCCGGGCCAACGCATCATCGTCGTCCAGACGAAAATGCACCGCCGTTCCGGACTGATCGGGGCCAAGTGCCTCGACCATGTACTGCTTGTAGGCGAACAGGCTGCGCCGCATCTTCGAAAACACGATCCTGACCTGCGGCACTTTGCCGTGACCTGCCGCAGACGTTCCTTGTAGACCTCGGGCATCGCGTCCGAGCTCATGATCAGGATGTGGAAGTTCTGGTCGGTCTGCGCCCGCAAGCTTGGCAGGGTCAGCCGCTCAAACAGAAAGAAACGCCGAGCCATGCGGGTTTCATCGTAAAGCCGGGCAAGGGCTGCGTCGTCTGCATCCGGTTTCAGGAAGGTATCGGTATAACCGTAATACGAGAACCGGATGTGACCGATGATCGACCTGTCATCGAACACGTCAGCCCCACCGCTACCAAACTCCCCGGACGGTAGACGGCGCGCGATCGTTGCGGCAAGCACCCCCGCATCGGCGTTGATGCCTGCTTGCATCGGCAGGCCCACTTGCGACAATACTGACCCCTGTGCAGCAGCGCACAGCAGAAAGTCGGACAGGACAGCATCATGGACAACTGGGACGAGATCCGGACGGCCTTTCAGGTGGCACGACTGGGCACGGTCTCGGGCGCCGCCGAAGTGCTGGGGGTGCACCACGCCACGGTGATCCGCCACATCGACGCGCTGGAAAAGCGGCTGGGGTCAAAGCTGTTCCAGCGCCATGCACGCGGTTACACCGCAACCGAGGCTGGCCGAGACCTCCTCGCTGTGGCGCAGACGACGGAAGAGCAGTTCGCCCACCTTGCCAGCCGCATCAAGGGGCAGGGTGAAACCGTCTCGGGCGAGTTGGTGGTGACCTCGATCTCCGGAATTTCCGATCTTCTGACGCCGGTCATGGTCAGCTTTCAGCAAGCTTGGCCCGATGTGCGGGTGCGCTTCCTGACCGACATGCGGGTGTTCCGGCTGGATTACGGCGAAGCCCATGTCGCGATCCGCGCTGGGACCGGGGCGGAAGAACCCGACAACGTCGTGCAGCCCCTGGCACGGATAAAGGCGGGGCTCTACGCATCGCAGTCCTATGTCGATCGCTTCGGCAAGCCCGCCTCCGAGGCAGATTTTGCCGGCCACCGTTTTGTCTGTTCCGACAACGAGACGACGCGGGCCCCTTTCCATCGCTGGCTGCGGGCCACAGTGCAGCCTGACCAGATCGCCTACTTGGCGACGGAAGCGGTAGCGCTGGAAGATGCGGTCCGGCGGGGTGCGGGAATAGGCTTCGTCTCCAGCTTCCGGGCCGCGGATGAACCCGGTCTGGTCGAAGTTCTGGCTCCCCGCGCGGAATGGGAGGCACCACTGCGCATCGTCACCCATGTCGACCTCCACCGGACGCGGAAGGTGCAGGCCTTCCTGACCCATCTGAAGGACGCGGCAAAGAGCTGGAAGTTCTGCGGCTGACCGGGACCCGATTGGGACCCGACTGGGCGACTTCTGGCGTCGCCCGGTGTCAGGTCCGCTTTTCCAGCTTGGCCGCCCGCCGAAGCGCAAAAACGCCTGACCCGACGATCAGCGCGGCCCCAACCCAGGTTGCCGCGTCAGGGCGTTCCCCGAACAGCACCATTGCAAGGATCATGGCGAAAACCAGCCGGGTATAGCGGAACGGGGTGACCGCGCCGACCTCTCCGGTCCGCATGGCCGACGTCAGGGCGTGATAACCCAGAATGCCGAAGACCGCACCCCCGGCAAGTTTCAGCCAGCCCTCCGGACCGGGAACCACGGCCCCGCCCGTCACCGCCAGAAGGATCGCCCCCGCTGTCGCCAGCATTGCAAAGCCAAGGCAGCCAAGCTGGCGGTTGGACATCCCCTTCGGCGCCGCGCGCGTTGAAAGGTCGCGTCCGGCAAAGCCCAGAAGGCCCACGACCGCCAGCAGCGACAGGACGGTAAAATCCGCCCCCGGCCGCAGGATCACCATGACCCCGCCAAAGCCGATCAGCACCGCAAGCCAGCGCCGCCAACCCACCTTTTCGCCAAAGACCAGCGCCGCCCCGGCCACGACGACCAGCGGCGTCGCCTGCAGGATTGCCGAGGTGGTGGACAGCGCGGTCAACGTGATCGCCAGACCATAGAACAGCCGCCCGACCACCTCGAACGCCGAGCGGATCAGCATGGCGCGCGACAGGAAGGCCGGGGGCAGCAGCGCCTCGCCCCGGCTGCGGGCCATCGTCCCGAACGTGACCACGCCGACCAGTCCGATGACCAGCAGGACCTGCCCCAGCGGCATCGACCTTGCGGCAGCCTTGACGAACACGTCTTCCACGGCAAAGCCCGCCATCGAGGCGGTCATGAACAGCGCGCCGCGCCGGTTGTCGGTTGGGTTCAAGGCGCGCCCCTCATCTTGCGCCCCTCACCTTGCGCCCCAGGTGTCAGACAGGCGGTAGCCCTCTGGCCAGGGGTCGGCCGGGTCCAGCATGTGCTGATGCGTCCCGGTGATCCAGGCACGGCCCGAGATTTCGGGGATCACGGCAGGTGTGTCGCCGACGCGGGCCATGCCGGTGATGCGGCCCTCGAACTGGCCTTCGATCAGGGACCGGGCGCGCAAGGTTTCCCCGGCGTTGATCTGACCCTTGGCCGCCATCAGCGCCAGCCGGGCGGAAACGGCGGTGCCGGTGGGCGAACGGTCCACCTTGCCGGGGCGGACGGACACGGCATGGCGGGTTTCCCAGACCTCTCCAACCCGGGTCAGCGGGCCCGCGAAAAGACAAAAGGAAAAATGCCTCCAGTCGGGGTTCTCTGGATGATGAAAGCCAAGCTGCGCGTCGGCGGCCTTGGTGATCTCAACCCCAAGGGTAGCTATCCGGTGTGCTTCGTCCGGCACCAGGGCAAAACCCAGCGCTGCGGCATCGACCACGACGAAACTGTCGCCGCCATAGGCGGTGTCGACCGTGATCCGCCCCAGCCCAGGCACGTCCAGCGGCAGCGCCAGCCGGTCGGCAAAGGCCGGAAGGTTGGTCACATGAATCCGCTCGGCCCTGCCGTCCTTGCAGTCGGCGCGGACCGTTACCAGACCACCCGGCGCCTCAAGGGTGATTTCGGTCACAGGTTCGGCCATCGGCAGGATGCCGGACTCC
>PNJK01000024.1 GCA_013821825.1 Rhodobacter sp. | reverse complement strand
TTCGCAATGACCATGACCCCCATCCTGCAGGCAAAGGGCCTGATGAAGCGCTACGGCACCGTCGTCGCGATGAGCGGTTGCGACTTCGACCTGATGCCAGGCGAGATTCTCGGCGTCATCGGCGACAACGGCGCGGGCAAGTCGACCATGATCAAGGCGCTGTCGGGGGCCGTCATCCCCGACCATGGCGAGATCCTTCTCGATGGCAAACCGATGCATTTCCGCAACCCTGACGATGCCCGCCGCATGGGGATCGAGACGGTCTACCAGAACCTTGCGATGTCTCCGGCGCTGTCGATCGCAGACAACATGTTTCTCGGGCGCGAACGGCGCAAGCCGGGGATCGCCGGGTCGGTCTTTCGCATGATGGACCGCGCCCGGATGGAAGCCTTCGCCCGCGAGAAACTCAGCGAGCTGGGCCTGACGACAATCCAGGACATCACCCAGCCGGTAGAGACCCTGTCAGGCGGCCAGCGTCAGGGCGTGGCCGTGGCCCGCGCGGCGGCCTTCGGGTCGAAGGTGGTGATATTGGACGAACCGACCGCGGCGCTTGGCGTCAAGGAAAGCCGCCGCGTGCTGGAGCTGATCCGCGACGTGCGGTCGCGCGGGATTCCGATCATCCTGATCAGCCACAACATGCCGCATGTCTTCGAGGTGGCCGACCGGATCCACATCCACCGGCTCGGCTCACGGCTTTGCGTGATCAAGCCGCAGGACTACAGCATGTCCGACGCGGTGGCCTTCATGACCGGCGCGAAGCTTCCCAAAGGCGTGACCGAAGTCGCCTGATGCGACGCGGCGCCGCGTGCCGCGGCAGGTCTCCTGGGTCGCCGGCGCGGGCAAGGCCCGCTTGGCTCCGCGGGATCTGTCGCAGGCCGCATAACGTTCGCCGGCCCGCGGATCGTTCGACCGATGCCCCACACGCCCCGGGCGGTGTTGCATATGGCCTGCCGCCCTCGTCAGACTGCCCCCCGGCAGACCCGGCCCGATCTCGGGACCCCGGCGCCAGGATCGGGGCGGGCGGATGACGGCATGCAGACTGACCGGCAGCCGCACGCGGCCGAAAGTGGCGTCCCGGGCCGTGGCAACGCCGGCCGAGGGGGCTCGATGCCCCCGAGGGCGGCTTCCCCGCGCGAAATCCGGTCGCAGGGGGCTTGAAAGGCTTGACTGAAACCCCGCTTCGCCCGAAACCCGCCGCGACGCCAACCTGCGCCACAGAACGCATCGTCACGACGAAGATCCGGCCTGCATGTCACCAGCGCTGATCGCGGCTCTGCCTTTTCTGCGCGCGCTCTTCCCCGACCTCATGATCCGCGCCGGGCGCGACGCCTGCGCCGCCGTCACCGGATCGATCACCCTTCTCGCACTTGTGCTTCTGGCCCTTGAGGCCCCGGCCGTGCTGGCCGGATCGTCGGCAGCTACGACCTGACAGTGATCCTGGAGAACAAGGACATCATCCAGGCCTCCGACTGGTATCTGCCCGCGCTGATCCTGATCCTGCTGGGCGCCTTCACCAGGTCGGCGCAGTTTCCGTTCCACCTCTCGCCTTCGCACGCGATGGCCGCGCCGACTCCGGTGTCGCTTACCTCCACTCCGCCACCATGGTGAAGACGGGGCTGTTCCTGATGGCGCGGCTCTGGCCGGTGCTGGCGGGGACGCCAGAGTGGTTCTGGATCGTCTCGACCGTCGGCCTGATCACCATGGTGATGGCGGCCATGATCGCTCTGTTCCAGGACGACCTGAAGGCACTTCTGGCCTTCTTACCGTCAGCAACCTTGGTCTGATCACCATGCTTCTGGGATTTGGCACCAAGGCCGCTGCCACTATCACCGTCTTCCACATCATCAACCAAGCCACACTCAAGGCCGCACTCTTCATGGCCGCAAGCATCGTCGACCACACGGCGCACACCCGCGACCTGCACCGCCTTGGGGGCCTGAGGCACCTGATGACGATCACCTTTGGCATCGCCCTGTTCGCGTCGCAGTCCATGGCCGGGATACCGCCCTTGAACAACTTCCTGTCCAAGGAAATGATGCTGGAGGAAGCCGCCCACACCGTCTGGCTGACCCCCTGGGCCATGGGCGTGATGGTCTCCATCGGGGCGGTCTTCTCGGTCGCCTGTTCTTTCCGGCTGCTGGCGCTTGGTTTTCTCGGCCCGCTACGGGACGACTATCCGCACAAGCCGTATGACCCCGGTCCCGGCTTCTGGTCCGCGCCGGCCTTCCTGGCGCTGCTGGTGATCCTGATCGGGCTTTTCCCCATGCTCACCGCCGCCTGGCTGGTCGATGCCGCCGCCAGCGCCATCACGGGAGAGGTGGTCGAAGTTCATATCTCCCTGTGGTACGGGCTAGGACCGCCCGCGCTCTGGATGTCCGTGGCGTCCATCGGTGGCTACCTCATGCTGCAGGGCGGCAACCATCTGCCGTTAACGCGCGAGATGCCGCCGGTCGGGCCGGTGGTCTTCACCGTCCGGGCCATCCTGATGATCGCAGGCCTTGCCGTCCCCTTCCTGCATCGCGACCGCCTTGTCGCGCTGATCCTGACCGGAGTTGTCGGTCTGCTGGCCTACGCGATGATGATGCGCGAGGCCGCCTTCGACCCGATCTCGGCCTTCCATCTGGCGCAGTCGAAACCCGGCGCGGGCGGCACCAACGCCGTCAACACCAGCATCGTCGACTTCTGCGGCTATGACACCTTTGGCGAAATCATCGTCCTCGGCATCGCAGCCCTGGTGATCTGCGCGCTGTCCGAAACCCTGCTGCGCAGCCCCTCAGTCACCCGCCGCCTTGCCGGCGTTGTCCCAGAACGCGAGGCGGGCGGCCGCCACCCGATGATGCTGGCCATGTCCACCCGCCTGCTGCTGCCGATGGCAATGATGGTCGGCGTCTACATCTACCTGCGCGGCCACAGCCTGCCCGGCGGCGGCTTCGTCGCGGGGCTGATCTTCGCCATAGCCTATCTGATGCAATACATGGCCTCAGGCTATGTCTGGAGCCATGCGCGCCAGCGCTACGACCATCATGCACTGATCGGCTGGGGCGTGATGATCGCCATGCTTTCGGGGGTCGGCGCCTGGGCCTTCGGGCTGCCGTTCCTGAGCTCGGGCTTCAAATACGCCAATCTGTGGCCGCTGGAGGAGTTGGAGCTTGCGACCGCCGCGATCTTCGACCTCGGCGTGTTCCTTTTCATCCTTGGCGCGGGCCTTCTGGCGCTGGCATCGCTGTCGCGGCTGGCGCAGCGCACCGGGGAATCGGCGAACACTCGCGCCTGCGACACCGACCCCGGCGAGGGAGACCGCTGAGGGACGCGCCTATCGCATCAGCCATCGGCCTCCTCACGGCCGTGGGCATCTACCTGATGCTGCAGCTGCTGACCTTCCCGGTGATCCGATAGCTGACCTTCCTGTCCGACGCGGCGAACCTGTTCATCTTCACCTCGGGCCGCGCGAGGTTTACACCGACCCGCTGCCGCAGGCGCTGGTCCTGACCGCCATCGTCATTTCCTTCGGGATGACGGCAGTGATCATGATCATGGCCATCGGCGGCAATCTGGAGGCCGGGCATGACCGGCTGAACAGGGCCGAAGCTTACAGCGACGCGGTGGAGGACAAGGCATGATCAACCACTGGATCATCGCCCCCGTCGTTCTGCCGGCGCTGATGGCGGCGCTGATGGTCGCCCAGCTGGCAGCCTTGGCACTGGTGGTCCTGCTTTACGCCATCGGATCGGGCTGGGACGCGAAGGGTGCGCATTTCCACCCGCTTCTGCAGTTCCTGCTGATGGGGATCGGTGGCGCGTTCCTGACCGGAGACGCCTTCAACCTGTTCGTGTTCTTCGAGGTCCTGCTCACCGCCTTCTACGGGCTGATGATCCATGGCGGCGGCGACATCCGCACCCGCGCCGGCATCCAGTATGTCGCCTTCAATCTTGTCGGCTCGTCGCTGTTCCTGTTCGCGCTGGCGCTGGTCTACGGGGTCACCGGCACGCTCAACATGGCCGACCTTGCGACCAAGCTGCCCGGCCGCCCGAAGGCGACGCGGCCAGTTTCGAGACCGAACTCCAGGCAGGGCGGGCAGAATTGCCCGGCCCGCCTAGAACCAGGCCGCGTTGATCGCCAGATGCGCCCAGATCGAGGCGGCATAGCCAAGCGCTATCGCCCAGGTCCATTTCAGATGCGCGCTGAACGTATAGACCCCTCTGGCCAGCCCCATCAGCGCCACTCCGGCCGCCGAGCCGATGGACAGCATCGAGCCCCCCGTCCCCGTCGTCAGCGTGATCAAGAGCCACTGCCCGTCCGACATCGCCGGATCCATCGCCAGCACCGCGAACATCACCGGAATGTTGTCGACCACCGCCGACAACACCCCGATGATCACATTGGCCCAGGTGGCGCCAAGATCGACGTAAAGCAGCTCGGACGCAAAGGCGAGATAGCCCAGAACCCCAAGGCCGCCCACCGCGAAGATGATGCCGAAAAAGAACAGCAGCGTGTCCCATTCGACCTTCTGCACTTCCCTGAAGGCGTCCAGCACCATGTCGTGATCGCCCCGACGGGTGCCGGTCATCTTCAGGTAATAGGAATAGACCTGCAGATAGCCAAGGCCCAGCATCATGCCCAGCGCCGGCGGCAGATACAGGAAGTTCTTGAAGGAAACCGCGGTCACGATGGTCAGTGCGAACAGGACCGCAACCCCGATCATCCCGGGCTTGCCCTTCACCGTCTCGGTGACCTTCGCCGGTTTCTCGTTCGGAACCGCCGCGAACATCAGCGCAGCAGGAATGACCCAGTTGATGACCGAAGGGACGAACAGCGCAAAGAACTCGAAGACTTCAAGCTTGCCCTGCTGCCAGACCATCAGTGTGGTGATATTGCCAAAGGGCGAGAACGCGCCCCCCGCATTGGCCGCAACCACCACCGAAATGCAGGTCAGGACCACAAAGCGCGGGTTGTCCCGGCCCAGCGCCATCGCCACCGCCCCCATCACCAGCGCGGTCGTCAGGTTGTCAAGCACCCCCGCCAGAAAGAAGGCCAGCACCCCGGTCAGAAGGAAAAGCTGCCGGTAGCCAATGCCCAGCCCGATCATCCTGCCGCGCAAGACATCGAAAGTCCGCCGCTCTTCCAGCGTGTTCACATAGGTGATCGCCACCAAGAGGAACAGGAACAGCTCGCCGTATTCCGCGATGATTTCGACCGCAAGTTCATTCGCCACCTCGGACTGCCCTGCCATGGCATAGGCAATCCCGATCAGCGCCCAGATCAACCCTGCGGCCACCATCACAGGCTTTGACTTGCGCATATGTGTGACTTCTTCAAAGATCACCAGCACATAGGCCAGTACAAAGATGATCAGCGACAGAATTCCG
Organism: Rhodobacter sp.; assembly: GCA_013821825.1. Lineage (GTDB taxonomy): Bacteria > Pseudomonadota > Alphaproteobacteria > Rhodobacterales > Rhodobacteraceae > Tabrizicola. The sequence goes on along the minus strand of PNJK01000024.1, from coordinate 39,467 downwards.
GCCCAATTGCCTGTCAGGTCAAGGTCGTACATAGCGCTCCCGTTCTACTTCCGGCGTTCGACGCCCCGATTTCCGCCGACAAAGCATCATCCCTGCGCCAGGTCAATCCTTAGCCAAGAAATTGACCGCTTGGTAAAAATTATCGCCGTCAAGGCTTGCGGGCTGCTATAGGTCATGGCAAGGTTTTCCGACCGGCATCATTCCAGGCCTGACCCCATGCAAACGATCAGCCCGACGGCTCCGTCCCCCACCCAGACGGGCCTTCTGCCCCAGGTCACCCATGCCCGGAACCCCGGCATGGCGCTGGACCTCGACTGGGTCGCCTCGGTGCAGGCCAATACTTCCGCGATCGAACGCCGTGCTGCCACGCTTCCTGGCCGCAGGTCGGTGAAGAAGGAACATCAGGCCGCCTGGCTTCTGAAGGCGATCAGCCTGATCGACCTCACCACCCTGTCCGGCGACGATACCGAAGGCCGCGTCCAGCGCCTATGCTCCAAGGCTCGCCAGCCAGTCGCGCCATGGATGCTGGAAAAGCTGGGGATGCCCGGCCTGACCACCGGCGCCGTCTGCGTCTACCACGACATGGTCGAAACCGCCGTCCGCGCGTTGGAGGGCACCTCGATCCCCGTCGCTGCCGTCTCCACCGGCTTTCCCGCGGGCCTTTCGCCCTACAGACTCCGCATCGCCGAGATCGGCGAAAGCGTCCGCGCCGGGGCGCGTGAGATCGACATCGTCATCTCCCGCCGTCACGTCCTGACGCAGAATTGGCAGGCGATCTATGACGAAATGCGCGACATGCGCGAGGCCTGCGGCGAAGCCCACGTCAAGGCCATCCTTGCCACGGGTGAGCTTGGCACGCTCCGCAACGTCGCCCGCGCCAGCCTCATCTGCATGATGGGCGGCGCCGATTTCATCAAGACCTCGACCGGGAAAGAGGGCGTCAACGCCACGCTGCCGGTAAGCCTCACCATGATCCGCGCCGTCCGCGACTATGAGGCGCGGACCGGTTTCAAGGTCGGCTACAAACCCGCAGGCGGCATCGCCAAGGCGAAGGACGCCCTCGTCTACCTCGCCCTCATGAAGGACGAACTCGGTCACCCCTGGCTGCAACCCGACCTCTTCCGCTTCGGCGCCTCCAGCCTTCTCGGCGACATCGAGCGCCAGCTCGAACACCACCTCACCGGCCACTACTCCGCCGCCAACCGCCACGCGATGGGATAGGTCATGCAGCACCCGCCGTCCCTTCCCCATCCGCCATTCACCTGTTTTCAAATATCCCCGCCGGAGGCTCCCCGAGCCGGTTGCGCGCCCTTCGCGCGCAGAGGCGAGACAAAAGGCGTGCGGCGAAGCCGCTCAATTCAACAACCGCCCCCACCCGCGCAACCGCCAACCGCTTCGCGCCTCCCTCCCCCCTCTGTGGGGGAGGGATGGGGTGGGGGGGGCTGCTCCCAGCCATCCTGAGGACCCCATGACCATCAAGGAAATCTTCGACAGCATGGCTTACGGCCCCGCCCCCGAATCCGCGACCGAGGCCCTCGCCTGGGTCGCCGGACACAACGGCACCTTCGGCCACTGGATCGACGGCGCCTTCACCGCTCCGGGCGCGACCTTCACCACCTCTAACCCCGCCACCGGCAAACCCCTGGCGCAGGTTACTCAAGGCACCGCCGACGACGTGGCTCAAGCCGTCGCCGCCGCCCGCCGCGCCCAACCGAAATGGGCCAGACTCCCCGCCCACAAGCGCGCCCAATATCTCTACGCGCTGGCAAGGCTCACCCAGAAACACTCCCGCCTCCTCGCCGTCGTTGAGACCCTCGACAACGGCAAACCGATCCGCGAGAGCCGCGACATCGACATCCCCCTTGTCGCCCGCCATTTCTCCTACCACGCCGGCCTCGCCCAGCTCCTCCCCTCCGAACACCCCGACCTCCAGCCCCTTGGCGTCTGTGGCGCCGTCATCCCCTGGAACTTCCCCCTCCTCATGCTCGCCTGGAAGGTCGCCCCCGCGCTCGCCGCCGGCAACACCATTGTCCTCAAGCCCGCCGAATACACCCCCCTCACCGCCCTCCTCTTCGCCGAAATCTCGCGCGAGGCGGGCCTCCCCAAGGGCGTCCTCAACATCGTCACCGGCGACGGCTCTACCGGCGCCGCCCTCGTGGACAGCCCCGTCGACAAGATCGCCTTCACCGGCTCCACCTCCGTCGGCAAACGCATCCGGGCAGCCACCGCCGGTACCGGCAAGGCCCTCACCTTGGAGCTCGGCGGCAAATCCCCCTACATCGTCTTCGACGACGCCGACCTCGATAGTGCCATCGAAGGCCTCGTCGATGCGATCTGGTTCAACCAGGGCCAGGTCTGCTGCGCCGGCTCCCGCCTCCTCGTCCAGGAAGGCGTCGCCCCCCGCTTCTACGAGAAACTCAAGCGCCGGATGGACGGCCTCCGGATCGGAGACCCCCTCGACAAGGCCATCGACATCGGCGCCATCGTCGACCCGATCCAGCTCGCCACCATCACCCAACTGGTCAAGGACAACCCCGAGGGCGACCACTACCAGGCCGCCACCTCCGTCCCCGCCACCGGCTGCTTCTACCCCCCCACGCTGATCACCGGCCTCGGCACCGCCTCGACCCTGATGCAAGAAGAGATCTTCGGCCCCGTCCTCGTCGCCATGACCTTCCGCACGCCCGAGGAAGCCGTGGCGCTGGCCAACAACACCCGCTACGGTCTCGCCGCCACGCTCTGGACCGAGAACATCAACCTCGCCCTCGACGTGGCCCCCAAACTCAAGGCCGGAGTCGTCTGGGTCAACGCCACCAACCTCTTCGACGCCGCCGCCGGCTTTGGCGGGGTGCGCGAATCCGGCTTCGGGCGTGAGGGCGGTTGGGAAGGCCTGATGGCCTACCTCAAACCCTCCTCAAAACCCGCGCTCCTGAGACCCGTCACCGCACCAGCGGCCCCAGAAGACCCCGTGGTCGACACTCTCGACCGCACCGCCAAGATGTACATCGGCGGCAAACAGGCCCGCCCCGATAGCGGCTATTCCCAAGCCATCTGCAGCCCCAAGGGCAAGCTCCTCGGCCACACCGGCATCGGCAACCGCAAGGACATCAGGAACGCCGTCGAGGCCGCCCATGCCGCCAAAGGCTGGGCCAAGACCACCGCCTACAACCGCGCCCAGGTCCTCTACTTCATCGCCGAAAACCTCTCCGCCCGTGCCGCCGAGTTCGCCACCAGACTGCAAGACCTCACCGGCAAGCCCGGCAGCTCGGAGGTCGACGCCTCCATCCAGCGCCTCTTCACCTACGCCGCCTGGGCCGACAAATACGACGGGTCCGCCAAATCCGTCCCGATCCGCGGCATCGCCCTTGCGATGAACGAACCCTGCGGCGTGATCGGCGCGCTTTGCCCCGACGAGGCCCCCCTTCTCGGCCTCATCTCCCTCATGGCCCCCGCCATCGCCATGGGCAACACGGTGGTCCTCGTCCCAGGGGCAGCCCCCCTCGCCGCCACCGACTTCTACCAGGTCCTCGACACTTCCGACCTGCCGCCCGGAGTCGTCAACATCGTCACCGGCCCACCCGAGGACCTCGCCAAATCCCTCGCCGGCCACATGGACGTGGATGCGGTCTGGAGCTTCTCCTCCCACCCCCTCTCCGCCCTCATCGAGCGCGAAGCCGCCGGCAACCTCAAACGCACCTGGGTCAACCACGGCCGCGCGCGGAACTGGATGGGGGCAGAGGGCGAAGGCCGGACGTTCCTGTCCCAGGCCACCGAGATCAAGACGGTCTGGGTGCCCTATGGGGAGTGACGGCTCGACTAGCGTAGGGTGCGCTACAGCGCACCGTCGGATGGTGCGCTGTAGCGCACCCTACGATCTCTTCCGTCCTGCTCGCTGCACAAGATGATCGACCGGCTATTCGCAAAGGTGTTCTTCACGATCTGCGCGGGGGTTTCGCTAGCGTTCCGCACCAACCCGATTTCTTGGCAATTTGCAACGTTTTCTGCACTTGTCGTAGCGCTCGTATGGTTCGATTGGTTGTGGCTTCCAGCCGCAAAAAGAGCGCTCAAGTCCTGGCGAGATCGCCGCAAGTCCCAGTAGGGTGCGCTACAGAGCGCCACCGGCCGGTGCGCTTCAGCAAGAAGCGTAGGGTGGGTGCCAACCCACCACTCCCAACTAAACCGCACAAACGGTGGGTTTCACCCACCCTACTCCCCGAATGCGCCGTCAAACTCTGGCCCAGCCCATTCCGGCTCGACCTGCCCCAATCGTATATCCCGATGGATCGACGAATATGGCCACTTTGCGGGCTGTTCAACAAACCCGTGCTTCACCGGGTTCCACCAACAATACCGCAAATGTGTCGTGAAATCGCGTTCGTCACGGATGTGATGGTCCCAAAAGCGCCGCTGCCAGATCCCCGCCTCACCCTTTGCCATCTTCGACGAACTGCGCGGGCCGACCCTGCCGATGGACTTGGTGAAATGCGTCTTGATCTCCTTCCACCTCACCGAGTAATCCGCGTCTCCTTCCGGCAATGTCCAGATGCAATGCAGATGATCCGGCAGGACAACCCAAGCGTCTATGTGGAATGGCCGTTCAGACCACGTCACTCGCACCGCCGCACGAAGCGCGTCGATCTGTTGCACCAGCAAATTCGACCTCCGGTCCGCCAAGGCCACAGTGAAGAAGATCGATGCGCCGGACACCTTTGGCCGGATGTATCTGGACATGCCACCAGACTATCTCGCCAAGGTTAACAAGGCCTTTCCGGCCCTCGTAGGGTGGGTGCCAACCCACCTTCGCCGACACCCACCCCCCGATTCGCCCCCCAAGGTTAGCGGCCTCCCCTCTCCCCGCGCGTAGAGACGAAAGGAAGACGCATGGAAGACAAAAGGAAGACGATTAACCTCTCGGAAATTCCCCAGATTAACTCAGCGTTCCCAACCCTTTACGGGAGGTCCTTGCGGCCCCTACGCCCGCCCCGCCGAGGCACTCAGCGTCAAGGGATCAATCCCCATCCCCTTCAGCGCCGCCGACCATTTCGCCCGGTCATCCGCCCCGAACACCAGCCCCTCCGGCGCCTTGGCGGTCAGCCAGTCGTTCCGCGCGATCTCGGCCTCCAGCTGCCCCGGGCCCCAGCCGGAATAACCCAATGCCAGCAAGGCCTTGTCCGGTCCCCCGCCCTTGGCCAAAGCCTCGAGAACATCCATGGTTGCGGTCATCCCATAGCCTCCCGGCACCGCCAGCGTCGCGCCGTCGGGCCGCGTCCTGCGCCAGTCGGCCGAGTGCAGGACAAACCCCCGCCCCCGCTCGACCGGGCCGCCAAGATGGACGCGGATGTCGCGGCCCTCGGGGGCGACGGGGATTTGAAGATGCTCCAGCAGCCCGGAAAAGGTCAGATCTTCCAAGGGCTTGTTGACGATGATCCCCATCGACCCTTCCCCGGAATGCGCGCAGATCAGGATCACGCTGTGGTCGAATCTCGGGTCCGCCATCCCCGGCATCGCGATCAGAATCTGGCCTGCAAGGTCCATGATGTCACCGCTTCCAGCATCCATACCCCAACATGGCCCCGCGCCCCTCCGGTCTCAAGCCCCTTTGGCCGAAAGGACACACTCGCGTCATGTCGCCGCAAAGTGATTTCCATGCCGTCCCCCACTCACTATGTTGCGGGCATGATCCGCACCCTGCGCCCCCTCTCGCTGCTCATCGCCCTGACGGCCCCCGCCTTGGCCACAGCCGAGGAGGACGTCCTGACCGCAACCTTCCGGCCCGGTTGGCAGCTGGACAGCGGCGCGCGCATGGCGGCGGTGGATCTGACCTTGGCACCCGGCTGGAAGACCTACTGGCGCAGCCCGGGCGAAGCAGGGATCCCCCCCAGTTTCGACTGGTCGGCATCGAAGAACGTCAAGTCGGTCCGCATCCATTGGCCAGCGCCTTCTGTCTTTGAATCCAATGGTATACGGACCATCGGCTACCAAGACCGGCTGGTCTTGCCTGTCGAGGTCACGGCGATCGATCCGGCGCGTCCGGTCACGCTTTCGCTCAGGCTGGATCTTGGCGTCTGCTACGATATCTGCCTGCCGGCCAGCCTGTCGCTCAGCTCTGACCTTGCTGCTCCGGGTGCGCCGGATGATGGCATTCGCGCCGCCTTGGCAAATCGCGCCGCGACGGCGGGAGAGGCGGGCGTCACCAAAGTATCCTGTACAATCGATCCGATCCGCGACGGCCTGCGCCTGACCGCGCGGCTGCAGCTGCCGGACCCAGGCTCGCCTGAGGTCGTGGCTTTCGAGACCGCCGATCCCGCCGTCTGGGTCGCAACCGCCGTCACCCAGCGCGAGGGCGGCGACCTTGTCGCGATGACCGAACTGGTCCCCCCGAACGGCGCCCCGTTCGAGCTTGAGCGGTCGGGCGTGACGATGACCATTCTGTCGAAGACCGGCGCTGTCGAGGTCGTGGGCTGCCCGGCCCCCTAGACCGCCTTGGTCGGGTTTTTCGTGGCAACGCAGGCGCGGGGGCTCGATGCCCCCAAGCCTGCTCTCCTTTAGCTTCGTCTCTGTCGTAGGCCGGCCAGTGCCGCGACCAGCGCCAGCAGCCAGACCCCGAGCGCGCCCAGAAGGAACAGCCCCACCGCTGCAGGCCCGGGAGACGTCCCGGCCAACCAAGGCCACAGCGTCAGCACCCAGGCAGGCAGTGCCCCGGTCAGAGCAACCCACAGCGGCAGCGCCACCGCCAGGGCGGCCATGCTGGCTGCGGCTGGCACCAGCGTCCGGCGCAGCGCTCGCGGCCCCCCAAGCATCGCGCGGCGCAAGGTGCGGAAGGCACGCGCCACATCAGCCTGCGCCGCCATCAGCGCGGGCACCACGATCAGGACCAGCAGCATCCCGAAGCCCAGCCCGAAGACCAGAGTGATCACTGTCGGCTTCAGGAATTCGGCCTGCGAACTGCGCTCGTAGAGCAGCGGCGCCAGACCAAGCACTGTTGTCAGCGTGGTCAGCAATACCGGACGGAACCGGTCGGCGACGCCGTCGATGATGGCCAGCCGCAGACCCCGGCGTTCGGAATACTGGTCGATGGTGCTGACCAGCACGATGGCGTCGTTGATGATGATCCCCGCCATGCCGATCAGCCCGACAATCGAGAACATCGACAGCGGCAGCCCCCAGACCCAGTGCCCGAAGACTGCGCCGACCAGCCCGAAGGGGATCACCGCCATGACCACCAGGGGCCGGGTCCAATGGGCGAAGATCCAGGCCAGCGCCAGATAGATACCCAAGAGGCACAGGACCAGCGCCACTGCAGCCCCCCCCAGAAACTCGCGTTCGTCCGCGGCCTGACCGGACAGCTGCCAGCCCAGACCGAAGTCCTCTGCGATCCGGGGAACGATCTCCTCTTCAAGGAGGCGCTGCACTTCGGTCGCGCGGGCGGGATCATCCTCGGCCAACTCTCCCGTCACGCTGACGATGCGCAGGCCATTCTCGCGGCGGACGGTCGAAAAGCCCGACCGGCTTTCTACCGCCACGATGTCCGACAGTGGCACATAGACGCCCGCCGAGGCGCGGATCAGGCTGCGGGCCAAAAAATCAGCCGTCAGTTCGCTTTCCGGCAGTTCCACCCGGATCGAGGCCTGGCGCGGTCCGTCAGGATAGGTTGCCGCCTCGATCCCGCCCAGCCGTTCGCGCAGAGCACGGGCCAGGCTCGCAGTGTCAAAGCCAAGGCTTTCGCCCCGCGCGGTCAGGGTCAGGACCAGTTCTTCCTTGTCATAGGCCAGGGTATCTTCCAGCCCTGACACCTCGGGATAGATCGCCAAGGCCGCCTTCAGCGCCTCGGCTGCGGCCTTCAGCGTTGTTGCCTCGCCGCCGTAAAAATCCACGGACAGTGACGCGCCACCCGGCCCGAAATGGGCGTTGCGGAAGCTGAGTTCCTCCAGCAGCGGATGGGGCACGACTTCGTCTTGCAGCGCCGAAATGAAGGCCGAGCTCGGATAGGGCCGCGCGTCCGGGCTGATCAGTTCCATCGAGATCGAGCCCAGAAGGTCCGGCCCCTTGGTGTCGGCCCCCGACAGGCTGCGCCCGGTTCCGCCGCCGATTTCCGCCAGCACGAAGGTGGCAGGGTTCTGGCCGTATTCGGCCTCGAACCGGGCGGTCACGGTGTCAGTGGCCCGCTGCAACTCGCGCAGCATTTCCAGCGTGTCGTCGCGGGTGGCACCGGGCAGCATGGAAAAGCTGCCGCTGACCGATGCCTGTTCCGGTGGGTTGAAAAAGCGGAACTGCACATCGCCGCGCAGAAACAATGCCGCTTGCATGGCCAGCGCCAGCAACGAGGCGGCAAGTACCGGATAGCGCGCGACAATCACGAGCCGGATCACGGGGCGGATCACCCAGCCGTCCAGCCACGCCATGCCCCGGTTCACCTGACGAGACGGCCAGTCGTACCATCGATCCTCGCCCGATACCGTCAGCGAATGCTTCAGATGATTTGGCAGGATAAGGAAGCACTCCACCAGCGAGGCGAGCAGCACCATCATCACCGTGATGGGAATCGAAAGGATCAGTTCGCCGAACCGGCCCCCCACGGCCAGCAGCCCCAGAAAGGCGATGATCGTTGTGACGGACGAGGCGAAGACCGGCGCCGCCATCCGGCGAGCCGCGTTTTCGGCAGCGACCTCGGGTGGCTCTCCCAGCTTGCGCACCCGGAAATCGGCGTGTTCCCCGACAATGATGGCGTCGTCGACCACGATCCCCAGCATGATGATCAGCGCAAAAAGCGAGATCATGTTCAGCGTCAGCCCCAGTGCCCACATCCCCGCAAGCGAGGTGATCATGGCGACCGGAATTCCCGCCGCCACCCAGAAGGCGATGCGGGCGTTCAGGAACAGGAACAGAAGACCCAGAACAAGGGCCAGCCCGGTCAGCCCGTTGTCGATCAAAAGCACCAGCCGGTCGCTGATCTGTTCGGCCCGGGTGCGGACCAGTTCGACCGTCACGCCGGGCGGCAGGCCCAGTTGCATCTCGGCGGCGACTTCGGCCACGGTGGCCTGCATCCGGATCGCATCGCCGTCATCGGCGCGATCGACGCGGATGGTCATCGCCGGGTTCTCGCCCACAAAGGCCGCGCGGATGGAATTGACGCTGTTGGCCCGGATCGTGGCGATGTCGCCTACTGTCAGCGTGCTGCCATCCGGCAGCGACCGCAGGATGATGGACGAAATCTCCGCCACGCTGCGCTTTTCGGTGCCAGTGCGCAGCCGCGCGCCATCGCCAAGCTCGCCCGCCGGGGCATCAGCCACGGCGGCGCCTATCGCTTCGGCCACTTCGGCCATGGTGATATCATGCTGCATCAGCGCGGTGGAGGGAACTTCGACCACCGTTTCCGATGCGGCAAGGCCACTGATCGTGGCCCGGGTGATCCCGGCGGCAAACAGGCGGCCGGTGAATTCGTCGGCAAAGCGGGCCAGCTGGTCCACGCCGACCGGCCCGCTGATCAGCACATCCGTCACCCGGTCCCGCCACGCGGCCGAGGTGACAACCGGGTCCTCGATCCCCCCTGGCAAGGTGTTGATCGCATCGACCGTCGCCTGCACCTCTTCCTCGGCGGTGGCGAGGTCAAGGTTCGGCTCGAACTCCAGATCGATGCTGGCACGACCCTCGCTGGCCCGAGATCTGACCGCCGCAACCCCTTCGATGGTCAGGAAGGCCGGTTCCAGCACCTGAACGATGGCGCGGTCCACATCCTCGGCCCCGGCGCCGTCCCAGGTGACCGTGACGCTGACCTCGTTGAGGACCACGTCAGGGAAATACTGCGCCCGCATCCTGGTGGCCGCAAGCAGGCCCGCGACCACCATGATGACCATAAGCAGGTTTGCGACGGTCCGGTGGCGGGCGAAGTAGCGGATCAGGCCCATCTCAGCCGTCCATCCGCCGCTCAAGCCGCCGGATCATTTCGGCGGGGACGGTTTCGGCCTGAAGCTCCTGCAGGAGGCGGGATTTCACCTCGTCCGGCATCTTGGCGCTGGCTTCGACCAAAGCGATCAGCGCCGCCCGGCGTTCGGGGGTCAGCATGACCTTGTCTTCCGACGCCCCACCCGGGCTTGCCGCCGCATCCGGTCGGATCGGGCGGATGCGAATACCCGCCCCCAGGAAGGCCGAGCGTTCCCGCACGACCTCGCTCCCCGCGAGGCCACCAACCGCCACGATCACCGCGTCACCCTGCCGCCGCTTCACTTCGACCGGAACCTCTTCCAGCCGGTCCTCGGGACCAAGCACCAGCACTGTTCCGTTACGCCCGACCGCGCTGGCCGGAAGCATCGCGGCGTCCGACAGCGGTGCCTCTTCGATGCGGACGGTGACGAAATCGCCCGGCTGCACCAGGATCGCGACCGTCGGGTCGTCTTCCAACGCGACATAGACCAGACGCCCGGTCTGGCCTTCACCCACTGCCGCGCCCATGCGGTCCAGCTTGCCCGTCAGCGGCCCCGCGCCGATCCAGTCAAGGATCACGCTGACAGTGCCACCCTGCAACGCGCCATCTTCGTCCAGCAAGAGACCGAACTGCGCCGTCGAGAGCCGCACAGCCACGTCCAGCGCTGCCGGGTCGACGATCCGCCCCAGCACTTCATTCGCACCGACGACCGCGCCGGGCACCAGCGTCACGCCGTCGACCCGGCCCGAGATGCCGGCGCGCAAGTCCGTCTCGGCCAAGGCGCGCTCTGCCTCGCCCAGCGCGATCTCGGCCCGTGTCACCGCGACCGCCGTCTGGTCGACTTGTGCCCGGGCCGAGGCGAGCGCCTGACGCCGCGACAGTACCGCCTGATCCGCCGCGGAAACCGCCAGCTCTGCCGTTTCCACCGCCTGCGAAGATCCCGCGCCCCGTGTCGCAAGGTCCTGCTGCCGGGTCAGCGCCTGCCGCCGCAGCACCGCCTGCGCTTCGGCTGCGGTCAGGTCATCCTCGGCCAACATGACCGCGGCCGCCGCCTCGGTCGCATCCGCGCGGGCTTCGGTCAGGTCCGCATCGGCCAGCGCCAGCGCCTCGCGGGAGGGGGCCGGATCAAGCCGCACCAGAACGTCGCCTTCGGTCACGGCAAGGCCGTTGCGGAAGGTCTCGGACACCCAGACGACCATACCTGCGGCCCGTGTGCGGACATCCAGCGTCCGGCGCGATTCCACCTTGCCGAAAGCGGTCATCTGCGGCGTGATATCCTGCGCGATCAGCGTGACGACATTGGCGGCCACCACGCGTTCCTCGGCCGGGCGCCCTGGGCCACCGTCATCAAGGCTTTGGCGCAGGGCATTGCCCACGGTCACTGCTGCCAGACCCAGAAGGCCCAGCGTCACCGCCAGCAGCAGCAATCCTGTCAGACTTCGCGCAACAAACCGCATGGCTACCCCTTGTTCGCTGGCAGAAGTTTAGCGCGGCCAGCCGAAGCTTCCAGCCACCCAAAGCGCGGACCACGCATATGTTACGGCATATCCGGTTATTTCCGTCGCAGATGTTCTTCCAGCCGGGGCATGATTTCGACGAAGTTGCAGGGTCGGTGCCGGCTGTCGAACTGAAACGCGAGTATTTCGTCCCATGCATCGCGGCAGGCGCCTGGGCTGCCGGGCAGCGCGAAAAGGTAGGTGCCCCCAGCCACGCCGCCCGTCGCGCGGCTTTGCACCGCCGAGGTGCCGATCTTCTGCATCGAGACGATGGTGAAGACGGTCCCGAACGCCTCGATTTCCTTTTCGTAAACGTCGCGGTGCGCTTCGACCGTGACGTCGCGCCCGGTCAGGCCGGTGCCTCCGGTGGTCAGGATGGCGTCCACCCCCGGATCGGCAATCCAGCCCCGCAACCGTGCCGCGATAGTGGCGCGGTCGTCCTGCACGATCCCCCGCCCGGCCAGCACATGCCCCGCCCCTGTCAGCCGTTCGACCAGCGTATCGCCCGAGCGGTCATCGGCAGGTGTCCGCGTGTCGCTGACGGTCAGCACCGCGATGCGGACCGGGTGGAAGGGCAGGCTCTCGTCGATTCGCGACATGGGGTCAGGTCCTTTGCAACAGCGCCAGCCGCAGAGCCAGCGCGCCGAATATGCCCGCACTGATCCGACCAAGCCAGCGGGCAAACCCGGCAGACCGGGCAAGGCGCTGGCCGATCGACCCTGCGAAGAGGCCGACGGCCCCGTTCACGACCAAACCTCCGAAGGAAAAGACCACCCCCAGCGTCAGGAACTGCGGCAGGATCGGGCGGGCGGGGTCCACGAACTGCGGCAGGAACGCCAGGATGAACAGGATGACCTTGGGGTTCAACAGGTTCACCGCCAGCGCCTGTCCGAAAACGCTCAGGGCCGGGCGGGGTGCAACCTCAGTCCCAGCAAGGGGCAAAGGCGACCGCAGGGCCGACACCGCCAGCCAAAGAAGATACCCGACCCCCAGCCAGCGGATCGCCTCGAACGCCGCTGGTTGGGCGGCGACCAGCGCGCCAAGTCCCAGAGCGGCAAGGGTCACATGCACCATCCCGCCCGCCGCGATGCCGGAATTCGCCGCCATCGCCGCGCGCCTGCCACCCTTCAGTCCTTGTCCAAGGCAGAACATCATGTCTGCCCCTGGGGTGAGGTTCAACGCCAGCCCGGCAGGGATGAAGGCGAGGAGGGTCAAGGTCTCCACAGGCAGCATCATCCGCGCAACCTTGCTTGCAGTGACAGAAGGTCCGCCCAGGCCTCACGCTTGGCCGCCGGGTTGCGGAGGAGATATGCCGGATGCGTCATCGGCAACATCGGCTTGCCCAGCGCCTCGGTCCAGGTTCCCCGCGCCCGCAGGATGCCGCGGGTGCCGGTCAGCGCCTCCAGCGGCGTATTGCCCATGACCACGATCACCTCCGGGTCGGTCAGCGAAATGTGGCGTTCGACAAACGGCCGCATCATGGCGATTTCGGCGGCGTCCGGGTCGCGGTTCCCTGGTGGCCGCCATGGCATGACATTGGTGATGTAAAGCGCGGTCTCGGCATCGGGCGAGGTGCGCGACAAGCCGATCGCCGCAAACATCTGATCCAGAAGCTGCCCGGCCCGGCCTACGAAGGGGCGGCCCTCCAGGTCTTCTTCCCGGCCCGGAGCCTCGCCCAGCACCAGCACCCGCGCCGCAGGATTGCCGTCGGAGAACACCGTGTTCCGCGCGCCCCGCTTCAGTTCGCACAGATCGAACGCGGCCATCGCCTCGCGCAGATCGTCGAGCGTCGTCGCCGCTGCCGCTGCTGCCCGCGCCACTGCGACCGGATCGCCGGCAGGCGTGGCATGTGCCGCATCCGGGACCGCCTGCTCGCGGGCCGGGGCGGCGACCTTGGTGGCTTCGACCGCCAGCTCATAACGGTTGACGGGAACGTCCCCGCACGCCTCATCCGCCCCCGCCTCGACCTGCCAGGCCAGGGCGGCAAGAGCTGCGCGCCAGTCAGCGGATATGTCGGCGGCGATTCCCATGATCGAAACCTAGGCCCTTGCAGTGCGGGGGGCCAGAGCCAACGGGCCCATGTCGGGAAACCTGCCCTGCCCGCTGAACACGCTCCGGCCTGCCTGCCCTGCAAAGCGCTGACCCCATGCGCCGCACGCTTCCCGCCCTCTCCCTTCTCGCGCATGCCGCCTTTGTGCCGGTCCTGCCTTCAATGGATGCCAATGATCTGCCCACCTGAACGAAGCCGATGTGCGGGGCAGCAAACCCCGGGTCGAAACCGTCCCTGCCAACGGGTTTGGCAAGTAACAGCTGATGTTCAACGGCCAGCCCGTGCCCGGCATGTCCGGGCCCGATGTCGACACCCAGACCAGCGTTCCGGCTGAAGGCGAAGACCGGGTCCGAGTCACCCTCTTCGGTGGCGACAACGCCTGCGCGATGCTTCGGGCGCACGGTGCTTTGCGGGATTGCCGCAACCTCAGCCACTGGCGCGCGGGCGGCAGACCCGTTCGACCTTTGCCGGGAAGCGATCCTGAACCTGCGTCCAATGATGGCGAACTGACAATGACCGTGCCCTGACGCTTGCCCCCTTCCCCCGGCTTTGCCATAGAGAGGGAAACCCAAAGGGGATCCGCCCATGGCTTTCCGCGCCCGCCACCTGTTGGGGATCGAGCATCTCGCGCCCCTGGAGATCACCACAATCCTCGATCTGGCCGACCGCTATGTCGACTTGAACCGCCGCACGGTGAAACAGTCCGACGCTCTGGCCGGGATGACGCAGATCAACCTGTTCTTCGAGAACTCAACCCGCACCCAGTCCAGCTTTGAACTGGCAGGGAAACGGCTGGGCGCGGATGTGATGAACATGTCGGTCGCGACTTCTTCCGTGAAGAAGGGCGAGACGCTGATCGATACCGCCATGTCGCTGAACGCGATGCATCCAGACCTGCTTGTGGTGCGGCACGGGGCCAGCGGAGCGGTCAACCTTCTGGCGCAAAAGGTGGATTGCGCCGTGCTGAACGCAGGCGACGGGCGGCATGAACATCCAACGCAGGCTCTCCTTGATGCCCTGACCATCCGCCGCGCCAAGGGCCGCATCCAGCGCCTGACAATTGCGATCTGCGGCGACATCGCGCACAGCCGCGTTGCCCGGTCGAACCTGATCCTGCTTGGCAAGATGGAAAACCGTCTTCGCCTGATCGCACCGCCCACTCTGATGCCCTCGGGCGTCGAGGATTTCGGCTGTGAGCTGTTCGACGACATGCGCGAGGGGCTGAGGGGCGCGGATGTGGTGATGATGCTGCGGCTTCAGAAGGAACGGATGGACGGCGGTTTCATCCCGTCCGAACGCGAATACTACCACCGCTATGGCCTCGACGCCGAGAAACTCGGCCACGCCGCCCCGGACGCAATCGTGATGCACCCCGGCCCGATGAACCGCGGGGTCGAGATCGACGGCGAGCTTGCCGACGATATCAACCGGTCGGTGATCCAGGACCAGGTGGAAATGGGCGTTGCGGTGCGGATGGCCTGCATGGACCTTTTGGCCCGGAACCTGCGGGCGGAACGCGGGCGCAAGATCGTGGGGATGATGGCGTGACCCCTGACCCCGACCGGAAACCCACCAAACAAGAGATGCGCCAGGGCGGGATGGTGGCCACGCTGGTGCTTCTGTTCTTGGCCGTCTTCACCTCCCTCATCGTCTGGATCGCCTGAGCCATGGCCCGGATCGAACCCGATAGCGTGATGGGCCATCCAGCCTCCCTTATTGATGGCGAAAAGGTGGTACAGGAATTCCGGCCCGACCGCGCCACCTACTGGCGGGCGCATCTGGTCATGGCGGTGATCCTGGGCGTCGTGGCCGGGCTGGTGCTTCTCTGGCTGGCCAATCCTTACCCGGTCGTCGGTCCCGTCGGCGCCGTGATGGCCATCGCCGCCCGCGCAGCTTTTGTCCAATCCGAAGCCATGGCCGAGGTCTGGCGCCTGACTGACCGCCGCCTGCTTGGCCCCGCTGGCCGAATCCTGCCGCTTCCGCAGTTGCAGGCCGCACGCCCCTTCCTTGGCGCGGTGCAGGTTGTCTCGACCACCGGCGACAAGCACCTGATCAAATATCAGGCCGACCCTCCGTCAGTCTCTGCCCGGCTTATGTCCGCCGCGGGCCGCAAAGGGACCTGGCATGGCTGAGTCATGGGAGCGGTACTTCCAGCCCGGCGAGGCTCTCGTATGGGAAGGCGCGCCGAAGCCGGGGGTGCATGGGCTTGCAAAGATCATCGGGCTGGCGGTCTTCGGCCTTCCCTTCCTCGGGGCAGGAATCGGGATGCTCGTGGCCGGCCTGCGCCAGATCGCCATCGGAGCAAGCTGGGCAGACATTGGCCTGGGTCTTTTCCTAAGCGTCTTTGCATTGCCCTTTGCCGGCGCGGGCGCGCTGATGGTGGTCGGTCAATGGTGGGCCGCCCATGAAGCGCACGGCAAGATCCGCTATGCGCTCAGCACCCGCGCAGCCTATATCGCGAAATCCTATTGGGCGCGCAGCATCGAGACCTATCCGATCCTTCCGTCCACCGCGACTGGTCTGGAAAAGGGCCGCACGGCGGATACGGTCTGGTTTCATGTCCGCAGCGAAAAGGATTCCGATGGTGACCGGACCACAATCCGCATAGCCTTCGACAACATTGCCGACGGACTAAGCGTCTACCGCATGATCCGCAGCATCCGGATGGGCCCCCAATGATCTTGCATTTTACCAACGCCCGCCTGATCGACCCCGAGGCCGGGACCGATGCCATTGGCAGTCTGACGGTCAAGGACGGGGTGATCCGCGCCCGTGACGAAAAGGCACCCAAGGGGGCCACCGTCATCGACTGTGGTGGCAAATGCCTTGCCCCCGGCATCGTGGATATCGGCGTCAAGATCGGCGAACCGGGCGAGCGGCACCGCGAAAGCTTTCGCTCGGCCGGGCTTGCGGCGGCGGCGGGCGGGGTCACCACCGTCATCGCGCGGCCCGACACCACACCCGCCATCGACACGCCCGAAGTACTGGAGTTCGTCACCCGTCGCGCGGCGGGCAGCCCGGTCCGCATTCGCCACATGGCCGCCCTGACCAAGGGCCGCGACGGGGCCGAGATGACCGAGATCAGCTTTCTGCGTGACGCGGGCGCGATTGCCTTCACCGACGCCACCCGCGTTTCGACCAATCCCAAGGCGCTGACCCGCGCGATGAGCTATGCTCGCAGCCTTGGCGCGCTGGTCGTGTGCCATCCGCAGGACCCCGGCCTGTCGGCAGGGGCGTCGGCCACCAGCGGCAAGTTCGCCAGCCTGCGCGGCATTCCCGCCGTATCGCCCATGGCCGAACGGATGGGGCTGGAGCGAGATCTGGCCCTGGTCGAGATGACGGGCGTCAGCTACCACGCCGACCAGATCACCACCGCCAGGGCGCTGCCAGCGCTGGCACGGGCAAGGGCGGCGGGGCTGGATGTGACCGCCGGAACCTCGATCCACCACCTCACCTTGAACGAGTTCGACGTGGGCGACTACCGCACCTTCTTCAAGTTCATGCCCCCGCTGCGGTCTGAAGTAGACCGTCTTGCCATCGTCGCCGCCGTGGCCGATGGGTCGATCGACATCATCAGTTCCATGCATACCCCTGCGGACGAGGAATCCAAGCGCCTGCCGTTCGAAGAGGCCGCCCCCGGAGCCGTGGCGCTGGAGACATTCCTGCCCGCCGCGATGCGGCTTTATCACGCGGGGCACCTGACGCTGCCCGCCCTCTTCCGCGCCATGGCGCTTAATCCGGCGAACCGGCTTGGCCTGCCGCAAGGGCGGCTGAACCCCGGCGCCCCTGCGGACCTGGTCCTGTTCGACCCCGACGCTCCTTTTCTGATGGACCGCTTCAAGCTGCGGTCGAAATCAAAGAACACCCCGTTTGACGGCGCGCGGATGGAAGGTAGGGTGCTGGCAACCTACGTCGGCGGGACGCAGGTTTTTGCTGCGGAAGAATAGCCCATGCCGGAAATCATCACCGACCAGACGCTGCTGATCCTGACGGCCGTGCTGGCCTATCTTCTGGGCTCGGTCCCCTTCGGCATCGTCATCACCCGCGCGCTGGGACTGGGCGACTTGCGGCAGATCGGTTCGGGCAACATCGGCGCGACGAACGTCCTGCGGACCGGGAACAAGGGCGCCGCGCTGGCGACGCTGGTGCTGGATGCGGCAAAGGGGGGCATTGCCGTCCTGATCGCCCGGACCCTCTTGGCTGAGGATGCAGCGCAGCTGGCCGGGCTTGCGGCCTTCCTAGGCCACCTCTTCCCGGTCTGGCTGGGCTTCAAGGGCGGCAAGGGGGTGGCGACCTTCCTCGGGATGCTGCTGGCGCTGGACTGGCAAGTGGGGTTGGCGGTTTGTGCCACGTGGCTGGTGGTGGCGATCGTCACCCGCACCTCGTCGATCGCGGCGCTGATGGCGGCGGCGAGCGCTTCGGCCTGGCTGGTCTATTTCGATCGGGGCCGGATGCTGGTGCTGGTCGTCCTGCTGACGATACTTGTCTATATCCGCCATGCCGAGAACCTGCGCCGGATCAAGGCGGGGACCGAACCGAAGATCGGGCGGAAGAAGCAAGCCGACAGCGGGGTCTGAGCCGTCCCGGGCAAAGGCATCAGGTCGCATCCGACGAAATCAAACGCCCGGACGTGATCTTTGCCAAAGGCAGACTCCTTGGGTCAGCGGACCACCACAGCGTTCAGCATCCGTTTCAGGACCGCGAACTGGTAGAGGATCAGCGCCAAGCCCAGCGTGACGATGGTCAGAAGCACCCAGACCAGCGCGTGACCGACAATCTCGGACAGGTGCACGTCGACATGCAAGCGGCCCACCACCTGCCCTGCAGGATCGATCAGGCTGGTGCGGTTGATCGGCGCCTGGAGGATGTAATAGGGCGCGACGAAGAGGGCGAGGCCCAGCGTGACGATGGTCAGGAGGACCCAGAGGACAACCGTCCCGATTCCGTCGGACACTGAAAAATCGCAGGACAGCCGGTGGCCGGGGGCGATGGGCAGAGACATGAGACCTCCTGAACGGGGCTGCGTGCCCGCCTGAAGGCTACGCGCCAGCGATCTAATGCCGCAAGCCCGAAGCTCTTGACGCACGCCAAGCAAATGCAGGCAAATCAGAGCGACGCGGCCTCGTACAGCGGCACGAGGCTCTGGCCCCATGAACCCTCGTAAAACGTCAGCCATTTGTCGGCCTGCACCCGCCCGGTATTCAGGCTTTCCACGAGTGGCTGAAGCTGCACCTCTTCCCCAAACCCGCGCGCGGCAAGGCCTGCGTGGCTAAGGCCCACGGCAGCGCGTGCAAGGTCGATCAGCTTGACGCCACCGGCCTCGCCTTGCAGCGCCGAGACCGAAGCGGCGACCCGCAGCCCCTCGCGCGTTTCGGCATCAAGTCCCTTGACCAGATCCCAGGCGGCATCCAGCGCGGTCTGGTCGTAGGTCAGGCCGACCCAGAAGGCCGGAAGCGCTGCGATGTGCGCTTGATCGCCACAATCGGCACCACGCATTTCGATGTATTTCTTCACCCGGGCTTCCGGAAAGACGGTGGTCATATGGTCGGCCCAGTCGGACAAAGTGGGCCTCTCGCCGGGCAGTGCGGGCAGCTTTCCGGCCAGAAAATCGCGGAACGACTGGCCCAGCGCGTCGATGTATTTTCCGTCGCGATAGACGAAATACATCGGCACATCGAGCACCCAGTCGACATATCGCTGGAACCCCATGCCGTCTTCGAAGACGAAGGGCAGCATCCCCGTGCGGCTGTTGTCCAGCCCGCGCCAGATGCGGCTGCGCCAGCTGCGGTGGCCGTTGGGTTTGCCGTCAAAGAACGGGCTTGAGGCGAAAAGCGCCGTCGCCACCGGCTGCAACGCCAGTGCCACGCGCAGCTTTTTCACCATGTCCGCCTCGGACGCGTAGTCGAGGTTCACCTGCACGGTCGAGGTGCGATACATCATCTGCGTGCCATGGGTGCCGACGCGGCCCATGTAATCGGTCATCAGCCGGTAGCGCCCCTTGGGCATTACAGGCATGTCCTCATGGCGCCATTCCGGCGCGGCGCCGATGCCCATGAAGCGGATGCCAAGCGGATCGGCGATCGAGCGGACCTCGTCGAGATGGGTCTGCAACTCGGTCGCCACGTCGAGGGTGGTCAGAAGCGGCGCGCCGGAAAGTTCAAACTGACCGCCGGGTTCAAGGCTGATGTTCGCACCGTCCCGTGTCAGGCCGATCACATGGGCGCCTTCGCGGACCGGGCTCCAGCCATAGCGCGCCGCCAGCCCGTCAAACATCGCGGAAATCGAACGCGGCCCGACATAGGGCAAGGGTGCGCGGGTGTCGGTCAGCCAGCCGAACTTCTCGTGCTCGGCGCCGATGCGCCATTCGGTCTTGGGCTTGCTGCCCGATTCCATATAGGCGGCCAGCTGGTCAAAGCTTTCGATCGGCCCGCCGCCGGATTGTGGAATGGACATCGACCGTGCTCCGGGGCTTTGCGTCGTGGTGCGTCGACCCATGGGCCGGGCGCCAAGAGGTGTCAACTGCGCGCGTCCAAGTCAAGGCCCCGAGGTGGGCGATCAGCGCACAACCACGCCTGCGCCGGTGCGGGTCCAGATCAGCCGGTCAACCCCGCTCAGCGCGATGACACGGCTGCCCGAAGGGGTGGCATCGGTGGCCAGCGCCGCGACAAGGGCGGCGGTGTCCAAGCCGGGCAGGCTTGCAAAGGCGTCAAACAGCGCGTCGGCCCCGGCGGCTTCGACCGGGATATGCAGCACCTCGCCGTTGGACTGGCGCAATTTCCAAACCCGGCGGCCCCGCAGTGTAAGTAGACGGACCTCGGCCAGTTCCGGCAAGCCGATGAAGCCGCCTGTACGCGGGCCAAGGTAGACCACCTGCGCCTCGGTCACCTGGACGATGCCGGGGGCTTCGCCGTCCTGGGCAAAGCGCAGGCGGCGGACCGACAGGACGGCCCAGCCAAGGCCGAGGCCAAGCAGGATCAGCCCCAGCGGCAGGAAGAAGTATCCACCCCAGACCGAGACCCAGCCGCCCAGCGCGGCCAGGACGGCGGCGGCAGTCACCTCGCGCCAGCGGTGCAGGCCGGCGGCGACTTCCGGGCGGATGAAGCTCATTTCCAGTCCCCATGGGTGGCTTGCCAAAGGGTGATCGCCGCCACCGCCGCCGTATCGGCACGCAGGATGCGGGGGCCAAGGCTAAGCGGCGTGGCTCCGGCCAGCGCGCGCAGGCGCTTGGCCTCGTCGGCGGAAAAGCCGCCTTCGGGGCCGATCAGAATGGCGGCGGGGCCGGGACTGCCGGCAAGGGTGGCGGACTGGCCCAGCGCCGTTTCGTCGCACCAGTAAAGGCGGCGGTCGGCGGGCCAGTCGGCAAGGGCGCGGTCCAGGGGTTGCAGGTCGGCCACCTCTGGGACGAAGGTCGCACCGCACTGCTCGGCGGCCTCAAGCGCGTGGGCCTGCAGACGGTCCAGGCGGATGCGTTCGGAATTGGTGTGGCGGGTCTGAACCGGCAGAATGCGCCGGACGCCAAGCTCCACAGCCTTTTCGACGATGAAATCGGTGCGGGCCTTCTTGATCGGCGCGAAGAGCAGCCAAAGGTCGGGCGGCATCTGGAGGGGTCTGGTCTGGGTGTCGCAGGTGACAATGGCGCCGCGTTTCCCGGCGGCGGCAAGGGTCGCGCGCCATTCGCCGTCACGGCCGTTGAACAGAAGGACCGGCGCTCCGGGCGCAAGGCGCATGACGCCAACAAGGTAATGCGCCTGATCCCGCGACAGGGGCACGGCTTGCCCCGGCGACAGGGGGTGATCTACAAAGAGCCTGATCTTCGCATCCGACATGAGCGTGACCCTATGTCCCAACCGCCCCGAATGCCAGAGGCCCCCGTCATGCGAGGTGCGGCGGAAGCGGTGGCGGACGCTCCGGCCGGGAACTGGGTGGACCGCTATGCGCCAAGGCGCGCGCGGCCCTTTTTGCGGCTGAGCCGGGCGGACCGGCCGATCGGGACCTGGCTCTTGCTGATCCCCGGCCTTTGGGCGCTGGCGCTGGCTGGCGGGGCCGAGGGCGGGTTCCGGTCCTGGGATCTGTGGCTGGTCGTCTCTTCCGCGGCCGGGGCCTTCCTGATGCGGGGCGCGGGCTGCACCTGGAACGACATCACCGACCGGCAGATCGACGCGAGCGTGGCGCGGACGCAGAGCCGGCCCTTGCCCTCGGGGCAGGTCACAACGCGTCAGGCGCTGGGCTGGATGGTGGCGCAGGCGGCGTTGGCGGCGGTGATCCTGTTCACCTACAACAGCCTCGCAATTGCCCTTGGGGTCGTGTCGCTGGTGCTGGTCTTGGTGTATCCCTTTGCCAAGCGCTTTACCTGGTGGCCGCAGGTGTTCCTGGGTCTTGCCTTCAACTGGGGCGCGCTGCTGGTCTGGGCGGCCCATGCGGGCGAGGTGCCCCCGGCGGCGATCCTGCTTTACGCGGGCGGCATTGCCTGGACGCTGTATTACGACACGATCTACGCCCATCAGGACCGCGAGGATGACGCGCTGATAGGGGTCAAGTCCACGGCGCGGTTGTTTGGCGACCACAGCCGGGGCTGGCTTTGGGCATTTTTCGCGCTGACCATCCTGCTGCTTGGTGCCGCCGTGGTGGTGGCCCATGCGCCCGGGGGCCGGGTGCTGGCGCTGGTCACGGCGCTGGCCGGGGTCTGGGCGATGGGCTGGCACATCGCCTTGCAGATGCGGCGGCTGGATCTTGACGACCCGGCCTCTTGCCTTGCCGTCTTTCGCGCCAACCGCGATGCCGGGCTGATCCCTGTGCCGTTTCTTGCCGTCGCCGCCTGGCTTGGTTGAACCCGCCCGCCCAAAGCCCTAGGAAGCAAGGATCAACCGCCTGACCGAGTCCCCGTCCCTTGCTCAAAATCCTTCGCCAGCTGTCATCGACAACCCTCGCTCTGCTGGCTTTCCTGCTTGCCGGCGTCCTGATGGTCGGTGTCGCCTATGCTGCGGCGCTGGTGATCGAATCGCGGACAGGCAAGGTCGTCACCGCCCGCCTGACCGAAGCCAAGATCGACTGGATCGAGGTTCGGGCCGACGGGTTGCAGGTCCACCTGACCGGCACCGCCCCGAATGAGGCCGCGCGGTTCCGGGCGGTGAACATGGTCGGATCGCTGGTCGACAGTTCGCGCATCCGCGACGGGCTGGACGTGACCCCCGCCTCGGCCATCGAGGCGCCGGATTTTTCGGTGCAGATGCTGCGGACCGAAGATGGCATCCAGCTGATCGGCCTGATGCCCGAAACCCCGGGCGACTCGGCGATGTCGGAAGAGGCGCTGGCCGAGGCCGCCGCAAGACTGACCCCCGGAACCGACCTGACCAACCTGCTGGAAACCGCCAACTATCCCGCCCACGAAACCTGGGGCGCGGCACTTTCCTTCGGGCTTCGGGCACTTGAACGGCTGGAGCGGTCCAAAATTTCGGTCATGGCCGATCTTGTCGAGATCACCGCGATTTCCGACAGCGAGGCCGAGAAGCGCCGACTGGAGGGCGAGTTGCGCGCGATCGCCCCGGCAGGGGTGCAACTGGTCCTGGACATTTCGGCGCCACGCCCGGTGATCACGCCCTTTACGCTGCGCTTCATCATCGATGCCGAGGGCGCGCGCTTTGACAGCTGTTCCGCCGACAGCGACCGCGCCCAACGCCAGATCCTTGCCGCTGCCACCGGCGCCGGGCTGGCCGGCCGGCCGATGTGCACGATCGGTCTTGGCACGCCCTCGCCCCGCTGGGCCGAGGCGGTGGTGCTTGCGATCCGCGCCGTGGCCGAACTGGGGCAAGCGTCGGTGACGTTCTCGGACGCCGATGTGACATTGCTGGCGGGCAGCGACGTGACGCAATCTGCCTTCGACAAGGTGGTGGGGGAACTGGAAACCGGGCTGCCGGATGCGTTCTCCCTGACCTCGACGCTGGAAAAGAAGGAAGCCGCCACGCAAGGCCCTGCCGAATTCACCGCCACCGTTTCCGAAGACGGCAAGGTCGAACTGCGCGGCCGACTGACCGACGAAATCCAGCGCAGCGCCGTCGGTGCCTTTGCCCGCGCGGCCTTCGAAGGGGCCGACGTGCTGACCGCCACGCGGCTGGACGAGACTCTGCCCGACGGCTGGCCCGTCCGGGTGCTGGCGGGTCTTGAGGCGCTGGCCGAGGTCGAACACGGCTCGCTTCTGGTCCGGGCCGATACGGTCGAGGTGACGGGCGTCACCGGATCGCTCGAAACCCGGGGCCGGATCACCCAGATCCTCTCGGGCAAGCTGGGCCAGGGCCATACCTTTCGCGTCAACATTCGTTACGACGAAGCGCTGGACTCCAGCGCCTCGTTGCCGACGCCCGAGGAGTGCGCGGCGGACGTGAACCGGGTGATCGCGCGGACCAAGATCACCTTCCCGCCTTCGTCCGCCGAAATCGCCGCCACCGCCCGCCCGGTGCTGGATGAACTGTCGGCGATTCTGGTGGCCTGCCCGCCGATGCAGCTTGAAATCGGCGGCCACACCGACGCGCAGGGGTCCGAAAGCGGCAACCAGGCGCTAAGCCAGGCCCGGGCCGAGGCGGTGCTGGTGGCGCTGCAAGGCCGCCGGGTCGATATCTCGGGCATGACCGCCGTCGGCTTTGGCGAGGCGACACCGATTGCCGACAACGACACCGAAGCCGGACGCGAAGCGAACCGCCGGATCGAATTCGTCCTGAAGCGCGCACCTGAGGCCGTGGTTGAGACCTCCCCGGAAGCAGAGCCGACGGCAAAGGTAACCGCGACCGCAGAGCTGGCGAACGAGGTTGGGCCCGACTTTTCGTCCGACACCAGCCCCTCTGTCGCACCGACCGAAAAGACGATACGACCCCGGCCACGGCCCGAAGACCTTGAGGCCGAGGACAGCCCATGAACCGCACAGAATTTGTCATCGCCACAGCCATAATCCTGCTTGTCGCCTTTGCGATGGGCTGGTTCACCCACTGGCTTCTGCACCGCTTCACCAGGGTTGCCGGCGGCGACATGGCGGAAATGGACCGGCTGGCGCAGTCGCTGCACGAGGCCGAGGAATTGCGCGATCAGGCTCTCGCCTATATGGAACAGCGCGAGGCTGAACTGACCACCCAGATCAACCAGACCGAGGCCGAACTGCGTGCCGCGATGGAAGGCCTGCGCGACGCCCGCCACGAGGCCGAGGAAATGCGCGCCTATATCGAGCGGATGCACGCGAACGGCTGATATCGGGCCTCGCTCCGGGGCCGCCGCATTCTTTCGTGGGAACTTGCAAATCTGAGCGAAAGGATTTGCGCGTTACCAAGGATGGCACCAGTTTGCGCCAGATTTGATCATACTCTGGCCAGATACAGCCCGGCAATCTGGACATCCAGCCCCCCGCGTGGCACCTCTTTTGTGAACCATTGGAGGCTCTCATGCTGGATACAGTCACCGACCTTGCAGCCCTGTTGAAAGACCCCTCGCTGCTGGCGACCAAGGCTTATGTCGCCGGGCAGTGGATCGATGCCGATGACGGGTCGACCTTCCCGGTCAGCAACCCCGCCCGGGGCGACGTGATCTGCCAACTGCCGAACCTTGGCCGGGCGGAAACCGCCCGCGCAATCGCTGCCGCCCACAAGGCGCACCGCGAATGGGCCGCACGGACCGCGAAGGAACGCGCGCAGGTGATGCGCAAGTGGTTCGACCTTTGCATGGCGAACCAGGACGATCTGGGCACCATCCTGACCGCCGAGATGGGCAAGCCGCTGGCCGAGGCGAAAGGCGAGATCGCTTATGGCGCCTCGTATATCGAGTTCTACGGCGAGGAAGCCAAGCGCACCTATGGCGACATCATCCCCGGACACCAGCGCGACAAGCGCATTCACGTGCTGAAGCAGCCGATCGGGGTTGCCGCCTCGATCACGCCCTGGAACTTCCCGAACGCGATGATCGCCCGCAAGGTCGCCCCTGCGCTTGCCGCCGGTTGCGGCTTTGTTGCCCGCCCCGCCGCCGAGACGCCCCTGTCGGCGCTGGCGCTGGCGGTGCTGGCGGAACGCGCGGGGATTCCGGCGGGGCTTTTCTCGGTCATCACCTCGAAGCGGTCTTCCGACATCGGCAAGGAATTCTGCGAAAACCCGCTGATCCGCAAGCTCACCTTCACCGGCTCGACCGAGGTTGGCCGCATCCTTCTGAAGCAGGCCGCCGACCAGATCCTGAAATGCTCGATGGAGCTGGGCGGCAATGCGCCGTTCATCGTGTTTGACGATGCCGATCTGGATGCCGCCGTCGAAGGCGCGATGATTTCCAAGTTCCGCAACAACGGCCAGACCTGCGTCTGCGCCAACCGGATCTATGTGCAGGCCGGGGTCTATGATGCATTCGCCGAAAAGCTGGCAAAGGCGGTGAGCAAGCTTGCCATCGGCGACGGCCTGAAGGCAGGCGTGACCACGGGCCCTCTGATCAACGAAGCCGCGGTGGAAAAGGTCGAGGAACATATTGCCGACGTGTTGGCAGGTGGCGGAAAGGTCGTCACCGGCGGCAAGCGGCATGAACTTGGCGGCACGTTCTTCCAACCGACCGTTGTGACGGGCGTCACCTCGACGATGAAAGTCACACAGGAGGAAACCTTCGGCCCGCTGGCGCCCTTGTTCAAGTTCGACACCGAAGAAGAGGTCATCGCCCGCGCCAACGACACGATCTTCGGCCTCGCCTCCTATTTCTACGCCCGCGAAATCGGCCGCATCACCCGGGTCCAGGAAGCGCTGGAATACGGGATGGTCGGCGTGAACACCGGCCTCATCTCCAACGAGATGGCGCCGTTCGGCGGGGTCAAGCAATCCGGTCTGGGGCGCGAGGGCAGCCGCCACGGGCTCGATGATTACATGGAACTCAAGTACGTATGCCTGTCGATCTGACGGCAATCACACTATATCCTGATCTGACTGGGGCGGCGGTGCCGCCCCTTTGCATGAAAGGCGACGGCCATGTCGAACGATTACGTCCCACCTAAGGTCTGGACCTGGGACAAGGAAAGCGGCGGCCATTTCGCCGGCATCAACCGCCCGATCGCCGGGCCGACGCATGACAAGGTGCTGCCGGTGGGCGAGCATCCCTTGCAGCTGTATTCGCTGGCCACACCGAACGGGGTAAAGGTCACCGTGATGCTGGAAGAGCTTCTGGCGCTTGGCCATTCCGGCGCCGAGTACGACGCCTGGCCGATCGAAATCAACAAGGGCGACCAATTCGGATCGGGCTTTGTCGAGGTGAACCCGAACTCCAAGATCCCGGCGATGATGGATCATTCTGTCACCCCGCCGCAGCGGGTTTTCGAATCCGGCGCGATCCTTCTCTACCTTGCCGACAAGTTCGGCGCGCTGATCCCGCAGGACCATGCCGGTCGCACCGAATGCCTGTCCTGGCTCTTCTGGCAGATGGGCTCGGCCCCCTATCTCGGCGGCGGCTTCGGGCATTTCTACGCTTATGCGCCATCGAAGATGGAATACCCGATCAACCGCTTTGCGATGGAGACAAAGCGCCAGCTTGATGTGCTGGATCGCCACCTGGCCGACAAGGACTGGATGGCGGGCGACACTTACTCAATCGCCGATATCGCGACCTGGGCCTGGTATGGCAACCTCATCCTTGGCCGCCAGTACAACGCGGCGGAGTTTCTGGATGTGACCAGCTACAAACACGTCCTGGCCTGGGCGCAAAAGATCGACGCACGCCCCGCCGTGATCAGGGGCCGCAAGGTCAACCGCACCTGGGGCACAGAAACTGAACAATTGCCAGAGCGGCATTCAAGCGCCGATCTCGATGCGCTGCAGCGACCCTAGACACGGCGATAGAACGCGTCCGTCGTTCGGGGCTGCCAAAGAAGCCCCGCCACCGTTCGGGCAGCCTGCACCAGTGACGTCCCAAGAAAGGTCGGAGGGCGGCGGCAGCGGACAAAACCAGCCCTGCCCGCCATCAAGTCCAGGGTCTCTGGCGTGAAGGCGTTCAGATGCTCAAGCGGTTGCACGGCATGGAGCTGGTCGAAATCCGAGGGGACGGTTATACCCCTGCAATCGGGCACGGCCAGATGCAGCACCCCCCCCCGGAAGCATCCGCTCATGAAGTGCCTGCAGCAGGCCCAAGGGCTCCACCAGGTGTTCCAGAACCTGGGCCAGAACCACAGCATGCATCGCGCCCTGACCGGAATGATCGAACGCCTCCAGATCGGGATAGATCGGACGCCCGGCACCATGGGCAGCCGTTGCCCGGCTTTCACTCAGGTCGATGCCGGTCGGCTGAAAACCGAGCAGCTGCGCTGCCATCATCAATTCGCCATTGCCGCAGCCGAAGTCCAGAAGACGAAGCGCGTCGCCCCCCGCGAACTGGCGACGCGCCAGATGTTGCAGCCGCAGGACAGTCCTTATCCTTTGCCGCCCCTCCTCTCCGGCTACGGGACTGCGGTGTTCAGCCTCGAAGCGCCGAACCTGTTCCTGATCGGTCCAGTCACGGTAAATGCGTTCCAGACCCGCGTCGTCGGCGTGGCGCGCATGATAGACCATGCCGCAGGACGGGCAGCGAACCAGCGCAAAGCGCTCATCGCCCAAGGCAGCAGCGGCATCGGATGAATAGTGAAATCTTGCGATGAACTCCCGGACGGATTTGTCGCTGAACTTCCCTTCCCAGATCGGGGCACCGATGCTGGTTGCGCACAATGGACAAGCGCGCCGCTCCAGGAACGTGAGTCTTGGATCACAATCAGGCTCTGATCCCGTCGGCACTTGACCACCTTCTTTCTTGCGGCAAGGAACTGGAGGTATTCGCCTTCGTCGCTCCGCAACGTCCGGCCTTCCTCCGGACGGCCCTGGACTGCGCCCTTCATCGTCTGTCTGGTCCGGCGCAGCTGTCCACTGGGCCAGCGAAGTCGGGCGCAGGGTCTACCCGTATCCAGCCAGCTAACCGGCGACGCGGGGAAGTCGCGATCACGCTTCCCGCCGTCGCGCATGGCAACGAACTGGCTTTGAAACGGTAGCAGGATGGGTCCAGCCGTCGCAAGCGCAAAGGACTTCAGACATGCAATCCGTTACCAAGCTTCCCCCGACCGAAGGGGTCGAACCCTCCACCGCGGACCTCGGCGGCTGGGTCGTCACCGAAGGCAGCCCGGCGATGAAGACCTGGGTCCTACACACCTCGAAAGACGGAACCATGGTCTCGGGCATCTGGGAATGCACGAAGGGCAGCTATCACGCGACCTACACCGCCTATGAATACGTGGTCCTGATCAAGGGTCGCATCGTGATCACCCCGGATGGCGGCGCGCCGGTCACCGTGAAGGCGGGCGATGCCTTCGTGGTGGAAAAGGACTTCAAGGGCACCTGGAAGATCGAGGAAGACGTCCGCAAACATTTCGATTTCGTCGTTGGCTAGTCGCATGAAACGCCCTGCATAGCGCAGGGCCCGCGCTACGGAGAAGGCCTCAATGTACAAACGTCCGATTGTTCCAGCCGATTTCATCATCCCCGAACGATTGGAGACCCCGGTCTTTGTCTTGCGGCCCCTGACGGTGCATGACCTAATCCGGGATTATGACGCGGTCATGTCCAGCGCGGTCGAACTGAAAGAGATGCTGTCCGAGTTCACCTCCTGGCCCAATGGGCTGACCCTGGAAGGGAATCTGATCGATCTTGGCTGGCACCAGAAGGAACACGGGCTGCGCCATTCCTTTGCCTTTACCGTTGTGTCGCCGGACAGCGAACGCTGTCTTGGCTGCTGCTACATCTTCCCGCCGTCAGATCCGGCCTATGACGTCGACGTCCATTACTGGGCGCGGCAAAGCCGGATCGGCGATCCGGCGGATATTGCCCTGGGCGAAGCGATTCGCGGCTGGCTGGCGCGGGACTGGCCGTTCCGGCGCGTGGCCTTCCCGGGGCGCAGCTTCTGATGCGCGTCGCCATCGTCACCGGGGCGGCCGGGGGCATGGGTCGGGCCATCACCGCGCAATTGCTGTCCGACGGCTTGACTGTCATCGGCGTCGACATCGACGGCCCCGCCCTTCTGACCATGGCCGCCGATCTTGACGGCTTCACGCCCGAAGCGGTTGACCTGACCGACCCCGAGGCGATCACCGATCTTTTCGACCGGGTCTCCGCGCGGCATGGTGGCGTCGATGCGCTGGTGAACAATGCGGGCACCTGCTTCATGTCTGACTTCCCCGATATCCCGGCGGAGGAACTGACCCGGCAGATGGAGATCAACTTCCACTCAGCCTTTCACTGCTGCCAGCAGGCGGTGAAGGCGATGGCGGGGCGGCCCGGTGTGCGCAAGATCGTCAACATCTCGTCGAACGGGGCTTACAATTTCGATGTCTTCGACCCGCCGCATTACCGCGCCTCGAAGGCCGCGATGGACACGCTGACCAAGGACCTCGCCCGGCGCTATGCCCGCGACCGGATCGCGGTGAACTCGATTGCTCCCGCGATGACGGAGACGCCGCTTTTCAACGTGCTGACCGAGGATGTCCTTGCCCGCGCGATCAGCGCAATGCCGCATGGTCACGCGATGCAGCCGGATGAGATTGCGGCCTGGGTCGGGTTCCTGATCTCACCTGCCGGGGATATCTCGTCCGGCAACATCATCATCCTGAACCAGGGGCGCGACGTCCGGTGAGAGAGCCAAATTTCTTCGAAGAAATTTGCAAGAATTTTCGAAAATTCTTGCTCGGCGCGGCTGGCAAATGAAGGTCACAATTCACAAGCTCTTCGACTACCTGCTGGAATCCGCCGCCAGCGATCCGCCGGAGTGCTTCATCGGCTTTTCCCTCGCCCGCTCGCCCCGCCTGAAGGACTTCCTCGCCGATCTCGACCCCGAAATATCGCTGGACTGGAACGGCGTCAGCTTCCTTGGCCTGCCTGCGTTGCGCCAGCGCGTGCTGGAGCAAGCTGGGCTGACCGCCCTTTCCCCCGACGCCGTTCTGATCACCGCTGGCGCGGCCGAGGCCAATTACCTGCTCTTTCGCCAGCTTCTGACCGCAGGGGACGAGATCATCACCGAAGCCCCCGGCTGGCCGCAGGCCGGGGTGATGGCCCGCGCCATCGGCGCCACCCTGCGAGAGGTTCCCCGCAGCGAGGCGGACGGCTGGCACCTCGACCCCGAAGCCGTCGCAGCTGCGTTCACCCCGCGCACGCGGATGATCTTCCTGACAAACCCCAATAACCCCACTGGCCGGCTGATCCCGGAGACCGACCTTCTCGCCCTTGCGGCACTTGCCGACCGGCACGGGATCTGGCTGGTGGTGGACGAGGTCTATGCGGGCCTTGAATGGGGCCATCCGCGCCCGCCCTCCATCGCTGGTCTCACCCCGTTCGGGATCACCACGGGTTCCGTGTCAAAGGCGCTTGGCCTGCAAGGCCTGCGCACCGGCTGGATGATCTGCCACAGCCCCGAGGTGATCCGCGACGCGATGATCCTGCGCGAGAATTCGTCCGAGATCATGAACAGCCTTGGCGAACACATCGCCGAAATCGCCCTGCGCCCCGACCGATTGGCCGCTGCACTGGAAAAGGCCCGGACCGAAGGCCGTGCCAGCCTTGAAAAGCTGAGCCGTTTCGTTGCCGAGCAGCCGCGGCTTGAATGGCATCCACCGCAGGCTGGACTGATCGGACTGGCGAGACTGGACGGGATCGACGGCGAATCGCTGGCGCGGCGGTTGCTGGCCGCGCCCTATCGCACGTTCCTCTTGCCCGGGTCAGCCTATGGTTGCCCACACCACATCCGCCTCGGTGTCGGCGGCGGCCCGGAAACGCGACTGGGCGAGGGGTTGGCCCGCCTCTCAACCTTGCTGGATGCCTGGAGTGGTTAGCGCAACCAACTGATATCTCAAGAGTTATCCGATAACACCGCGCTGCTTTTGCCTAACGCGGCCCGAAGCCCCATTCCTTTCTCCATCGCTCCGACCGCTCGGGGCCAACCTGAAAGGAAACGACATGCTGCCCACTGTCATGACCGCGAAATCCTCGCTGATCGCCGCGATCACAGCCCTCTCGATTGCCGCCGTGCCGGCCACCCCTGCCCTTGCCTGGGGCGAACGTGAGCAGGGTTTTGTCGCCGGTGTCGCCACCGCCGTCATCATTGACGAGATCCTGAAGCAGAACCGCAAGGCCCGCGAGTTTCGCCGCGCACCGGAAGTGGTTTATGTCGAGCGCCCGACGCACACGACGACCTCGATCTACCGCACCCCCGCGGCCGTCGCCTTCAGCAACTATTCCGCTGCTGAACGCAAGGCAATCCAGCGCAGCCTGCGCGCCTACGGCTACTATCGCGGTGGCATCGACGGTGCCTTCGGTCCGGGGACGTACAACGCCATCGTGGCCTATGCCCGCGACGAGGGCGCCTCGGCCAGCCTGTCCTCGACCAGCGGCGCCTATGCCGTCTATGACGGCCTGATCTTCTGATCCATCCATCGTGGTGGAACATCCGACAAGACCAGATGCCCCCGGTCCGGACCCCGTCCGGTCCGGGGATCTTTTTGTCCGGGGTAAGGATTTCCGGGCACGTCCCAAGGATTGCCCCCGCCCCTGCGTCACAGATAATGTGATGCTGATGGACACGCCCGACGAGACCCTTGCAACTGCCGCCGCCGAAGGCGACCGCTCGGCGTTTGCGACGCTGGTCCATCGCCATTACGACCGCATCCATGGTCTTGCCTGGCGGCTGACCGGCAGCCGGACCGAGGCCGAGGATCTGGCGCAAGACATCTGCGCCGCCCTGCCTGCGAAGC
The DNA here is from genome assembly GCA_013821825.1 of Rhodobacter sp. GTDB lineage: Bacteria > Pseudomonadota > Alphaproteobacteria > Rhodobacterales > Rhodobacteraceae > Tabrizicola. The sequence continues at coordinate 7,245 of PNJK01000024.1, read as the reverse complement.
TGCGGCACTGGCGCGGCGAGGCCCGGTTCACGACCTGGCTCTACCGCGTCGTCGTGAACGCCGCGCATGACCTGCGCCGTCGTCAGGCCACCCGCAGCCGCGCAGCGCTTGGCTGGGGCGATTGGGAACTGGCCCGGCAGGACGAGATCGCGACCCAGGCCGCCGTATCCGACTGGCTGGCCCAGGCGATGACCCTGCTGCCCTCCGAATTGCGCGACACCGTGGCGCTGGTTCTGGGTGAGGAGTTGACACAGGCCGAAGCGGGGCTTGTCCTTGGCCTGTCCGAGGGCACGATTGCCTGGCGGATGAGCGAAGTGAAGAAACGCCTGCGGGCCATGGCACGGGAGGACGCGCGATGACTGACGATCTGAGCGACCTCAGGGCCGCGCTGAAATCCGTGCCCGAAGCGGGCGCGGATGCGAAGGCCCGCGCGCTGGCTCTGGCCATGGAAAATTTCGACCGGCTCCAAGGATCCACCGATACGGCCCGTTCCAGTGAGGACCGCCCGCAACGGGTGGCCCCCTTGAACGGAGTACGTCGCATGCTGAACCTGCTCACCTCTCGTCCGGCTCTGGCCACCACCACCTCGATCGCCGCACTGGTGATCGGCGTGGCCGTGATCCTGCCCGTCGCCGATCTTCGGTCGCCAATTCCCGCAGAAGCCCCGGCCCTGAAGGCCGCGCCCAAGCCGGAAAGCCCCGCCGCTACGCTCGACAGCGCCGATGCCCCTGCCGATCTGGCCCGCAAGGCAGAGACCGACCTGTCCGCTTCGGTCGTCGTGGCCGAGACTGCGGCCGAGACTGTGGTCGGGGCCGAACCGGCGCCCGAACTGATGGCGGAAATGCCGGAACTTGCAGAAGTGGCGCCGCCCGCCCCCGCCGGCGCCATTGCCGACATGGAACTGCGCCTGCAGACGGAAGCGGTCCCCGAAGGCGGCACCTTGGGTTACATCGCCCTTGACCCCGTGCTTGCCCCCTTGCCGGATGTGCGTCAGCCGGAACTTCAGGAAAACACCGAAGCCTATGCCAACGAACCCGCAAACCCGGTCAAGGTCACGGCAGAGGAACCCGTCTCCACATTCTCGATCGACGTGGATACCGCGTCCTGGGCGGTGATCCGCTCCACCCTTAACATGGCCGTCCTGCCGACGCCCGATCAGGTGCGGGTCGAAGAGATGGTGAACTATTTCCCCTATGCCTACCCCGCCGCCACGGCGGAACAGGCGTTCTCCTCGTCCATCTCGATCATGCCGACGCCGTGGAACCCCGGCACCCGCCTTGTGACCATCGGCATTCAGGGCGCGCTCCCGGAGGTCGAGGCCCGTCCGGCCCTGAACCTTGTGTTTCTGATCGACACCTCCGGCTCGATGGAGGACGCGAACAAGCTGGGCCTCTTGAAGCAATCCCTGTCGCTGATGCTGTCGGAACTGCGCCCCGAGGATCAGATCGCCATCGTCACCTATGCCGGTTCCGCCGGTCAGGTGCTGCCGCCCACCGCCGCAGCCGACCGCGCCACGATCCTTGCTGCGCTGGAGAACCTCGCCGCTGGCGGCTCTACCGCCGGGGCCGAGGGGCTGGAACTGGCCTATCAGGTCGCCGAAGGCATGAAGGCCGACAACGAGGTGACCCGCATCCTTCTGGCCACCGATGGCGATTTTAACGTGGGCGTTTCCGACCCGGAGGGGCTGGAGGTCTATGTCGGCAAGATGCGAGAGACCGGGACTTACCTGTCGGTTCTCGGCTTCGGGCGCGGCAATCTGGATGACGCGGTCATGCAGTCGCTGGCCCAGAACGGCAACGGGACGGCGGCCTATATCGACACGCTGTCAGAAGCGCGGAAGGTGCTGGTCGACCAGCTGACCGGGGCGCTTTTCCCCATCGCCGACGATGTGAAGATCCAGGTCGAATGGAACCCCGCCACCGTCGCCGAATACCGGCTGATCGGCTATGAGACCCGCGCCCTGCGGCGTGAGGATTTCAACAACGACAAGGTCGACGCCGGCGAGATCGGCGCAGGCACTCAGGTAACGGCGATCTATGAGGTGACAGCGCCGGGGTCTGACGCGCTGCTGAACGACCCGCTGCGCTATGGGACCGCGACCACGACCGAAGCCGCCGATGCCGAGCTTGGCTTCCTCCGCCTGCGCTGGAAGGCCCCGGGCGAGGACAACTCGACCCTGATCGAAACCCCGATCACCGGACGTGAAGCAGCAACCGGGGAAGCCCGCTTCGCCGCTGCCATCGCGGGCTTTGGGCAGCTTCTGCAAGGCTCGGTCTACCTTGGCGACTGGGGCTGGGATCAGGCCATCGAGCTTGCCCTGTCGTCACGCGGCGAAGATGCCTTCGGCTATCGGATCGAAGCGGTCAACCTGATGCGTTTGGCCCAGTCTCTGGCCGCGAACTGAGGCCTAAGAACATGAAAAGGCGCGCCTCCTTGCGGAGGCGCGCCAAACTCATGCCGCCAGGCGATCCTCAGTTGACGGTTTCGGCCTTCGCCTCAAGCACCCGCGTTTCGCCTTCTGTGCGGGCGATCTCGATCCGGCGGGGCTTCAGCGCTTCGGGCATTTCGCGCACAAGGTCGATGTGCAGCATGCCATGCTCATGCGTGGCACCGACCACGCGCACATGATCGGCCAGCGCAAAGCGGCGCTCAAACGCGCGGGTGGCTATGCCGCGATGCAGGTAGGTGCGTTCAGCCTCATCGGTCGCCTTGCGGGCGGCGATGTGCAGGCTGCCGTCCTTCACATCGACGGCCAGCTCGTCAGGCGCGAAACCTGCCACCGCGATGGAGATGCGGTAGGCATCTTCCGCAGTCTTTTCGATGTTGTAGGGGGGGTAGGTTGGCTGCGCCAGGTCATTGGTCAGGACGCGATCCATCAGATCGGCGATCCGGTCGAAACCGACGGTGGCACGGTAAAGCGGCGCGAAATCAAGGTTGCGCATGTCATCCTCCTGGAAGCGATGTCAAAGGCCCACCCTTTTGGGGCTGGGCAGATCAACCCGGGCCCGTCATGGCACCCGGATGAGGATGATTTGGGAAGCGTTTGACGGGCTTTCAAGCCCCCTCGGGCTTGACCAACCACGCGCCAGTGCGTTGCCCGTGCCGTTGGCAGCGCGCCTGTGCAGAAACCGCCATTCACAATACCGACGCGGTTGACCATCTCCCCGCAGCGCAGGCCGCCCCGCGTGTCAGGCTGGCTGAACCCAGAGTTTCATGCGCCCCGCTGGCTACGCCAACAAAGGGGCCAGCGCCCGCATCATGGCTTGACGAACTTGGCACCATTGCCCTGCCCACCCGACAGCAGGCTGACGCCACCTTGCATTTTGCGTCCGGTGAGCTTGCTGTCATCCAGCGCTGCCCGCAGCGCCGCCAGCGGAACGGCCAACGGCACCGCCAGCGCCACCTTGCGCCCGTCCACCTCGGCCTTAGCAGAGATCACCGACACTATGCGCGCGACGCCATCAATGATGGAAAACACCGGCGCTCCGGACGAACCGAAATCCACGCTGCAGGACAAGATCAGCGTTTCGCGCCGCCCGGCCAGCACCTCGCAGAATTCCTGGATCGACGGTGCTTCGGACCGGTCCTGAGCATATGAGACGACGCCAACCGAGTCCCCCTCGACCGGTGTAGCCCCGGTTTCGAACGGGATCAGCGAGGGCAGCCGGATCGGCTGGCTCAGTTCCAGCAGCGCAAGGTCGGCTGTGACCCGGTCCAGCTTGTCGCTCCCGCCATAGCGATAGTCGGGGTGAGTGATGGTGCGCGCGACGCTGCGATAAGCCACGGCGCGACCGTTGCGCCAGCCGGCGTAGAACTGGATATCCTCGGGACGCATCTGGACGCCAGTTGTCTTGTCGTAAAGGCAATGCGCGGCTGTCAGGACCAGTTGCGGTTCTATCAAGGCACCGGTGCAAAAGCCCCGATCACCCAGCATCAGCTTGCCCACTGCATCCCAGCCACGTGAATCGTCCGCCGTCTGCAGGCTGACCATCGCGGCATCCTGCGCAAAGGCGCTGCCGGCAAGTGCAAGGACCACGGCCAGAATGCCAGGGAACAGACGCCGCATGAATCCCACTCTCCCCCCTTTGGATGGCACCATTGCTACCGGACGAGTTTGGCGGATTTTTGTTCCCCCGCGCAAGCCCGGCTTATTTGAGTGACAATGCCATCTCCTGCGGAAGCAGATCGAAGGTTCAGCCTTCCAGCGCGCGGGGTTTCGGCCCGCCAGTCGCCCAGTCAAGGAGTTCGACCGTATGCACCACCGGCACCCCGGTACCTGAACCGATCTGAATCATGCAGCCGATGTTTCCGGCGGCGATGATGTCGGGATGGCTGGCCTCCAGCGTCTGCACCTTGCGCGCCTTCAGCTCCTGACTGATCTCGGGCTGCAGAAGGTTGTAAGTCCCGGCCGACCCGCAGCAAAGATGGCTGTCGGCGGGCTCCACCACCTCGAAGCCCGCGCGCTTCAAGAGGTCCTTCGGCGCGGTCTTGATTTGCTGGCCATGCTGGAGTGAGCAGGCAGCGTGATAGGCAACCCGCAGGCCTTTCGGCGCGCCTTGTGGCAGGCCGATCTTGACCAGCACCTCGCTGATATCCCTGGCCAGACCCGCAACCACCGCCGCATCCGCCGCCAGAGGATCATTGCGGAACATGTGGCCGTAATCCTTGACCGTGGTACCGCAGCCAGAGGTGTTGATCACGATCGCATCCAGCCCATGCGCCTGCTTTTCCGTCATCCAGGCCTGGATGTTGGCCGCGGCCGAGCCATGCGACAGCGCCTCCTTGCCCATGTGATGCGTCAGCGCGCCGCAGCAGCCGGCACCCTTGGCCACCACGACCTCGCAGCCCAGCCGCCGCAGCAGCCGGATCGTCGCGTCGTTGATATCGGTGTTCAGCGCCTTTTGCGCGCAGCCGGTCATCAGGGCCACCCGCATCCGCCGCTCACCAATCGCCGGGAAGACCTGCGCATCATCGTTGCGGCTGACCGGCGGGATCACTTTCGGCGCCATCGCGAGCATCGCCTTCAGGCGCTTGTCGGGCACGAAGAACGCGAAGGGCTTGGCGATCTTCGCGCCCAGAAGTGCCAGGCGAAACCGCGTCGGATAGGGGATGACCCGCGCAAGCACGGCGCGCAGCACCCGGTCCATCAAGGGGCGCTTGTAGGTCTGCTCGATATAGGCGCGGGCGTTGTCCACAAGGTGCATGTAATGCACCCCGCTGGGGCATGTGGTCATGCAGGCGAGGCAGGACAGGCACCGATCGACGTGCTTGACCGTCTTGTCATCCGCCGGGCGCCCCTTTTCCAGCATGTCCTTGATCAGGTAGATCCGGCCGCGCGGGCTGTCGAGCTCATCGCCCAGGACCTGATAGGTCGGGCATGTGGCGGTGCAGAAGCCGCAATGCACGCAGGACCGCAAGATCTCGTTCGACCGGGCAATGCCGGGGTCGCGCAGCTGTTCAGGGGTGAAGGTCGTCTGCATCAGCCCATCATCCCCCGGTTCAGAATGCCGCGCGGATCGAAACGATCCCGCAGGCCCGCGCCCAAAGCCGCCACTTCGGCGGCCTCGGGCGGAAAAACCGGCCCGCCTTCGCCCCGGACAAGCGTCGCATGGCCCTTCCCGGCCACGGCCGCGCGCACCGAGACGGCCCGACCCTCCGGGACCAGCAGCCAGACAAGACCGCCGCCATGGTCCCAGACCGCCTCGCCGCCTGCTGCCGCTGCCACCTCAGCCGCCGCCGTCGGCACTACCGCCAATCGCCAGACTGCCCCCGGCCGCCCGGCGAAACGCGCCACATCGCGCACCCGGCGCCAAAGGGCTGCACTTTCCGCCCCTTCGACCACGGTCAGATCGCCAGCGATCAGCGCGCGCAACTGGCCCACCCGATAAGCCACCGACCCTTCCATCCCTTCAACCCGAACCAAGGATTGCCCGCCGTCCCGCGCCGCGCCCGAGATGTCAAAGGGCGAGCCCAACGCCTTTCGCAGCACCGAAAGCCCTTCGGCATCCGCCAGCCCGTCGATCACCAGCGTCGCCTCGGCCTCCGGCAATGCCTGCACCTTGAAGCTCACCTCGCTCAGCACACCCAGCGTGCCGTGGCTGCCTGCCATCAACTTGACGAGGTCATAGCCGGTGACGTTCTTCATCACCCGCCCGCCATTCTTCACGACGTTGCCAGCCCCGTCGACAAACCGGACCCCCAGCATCGCATCGCGGCAGGCGCCGACCTGCACCCGGCGCGGCCCACTGGCATTCGCTGCCACCACGCCACCAATGGTCGACACGCCCGAACGCCCCAGCAAGGCCCGCAGGTCCGGCGGCTCAAAGGCCAGCCGCTGCCGGTCCGACGCCAATGCAGCCTCCACTTCGGCCAAAGGCGTCCCCGCGCGCACAACCAGCGTCAGCGCGCCCGGCTCGTAAAGCTCCACGCCCGACAGACCGCCGGTTTCCAGCACCTCGCCCACCGCGTGCCCGATGGTCCGCGTACCCCCGCCCCGAACCAGCACGGGGCCCGAAGCCCCTGCCACCGCCTCAGCAAGTTCAGCCTCTGTCTCCGGTCGCATTGCCCCTGCCTTCTTCTGTTCTCAAAAATCCTCGGGGGGTCCGGGGGGCAGAAGGCCCCCCGCCGGTTCAGCCCGCGCGCCGCGCGGCACTTGTCGCCAGGGGAAACACTTTCGCCGGGTTCAAAAGCCATTTCGGGTCGAACACATCCTTGACCCGCATCTGCGCCTCCATGTCGGCCGCTTCGAACTGCACCGCCATCAGATCGCGCTTCTCGATCCCCACGCCATGTTCGCCGGTCAGGCAGCCGCCGACTTCGACGCAGAGCTTCAGGATCTCGGCCCCGAAGGCCTCGCACTTTTCCAGATCGCCGGGCTTGTTCGCATCGAAGAGGATCAGGGGGTGCATGTTGCCGTCGCCGGCGTGGAAAACGTTGCCGACATCAAGGCCGAACTCAACGCTCATCTCACCGATCCGCTTCAGCACATGCGGCAGGCTGGAGACCGGGATCGTCCCGTCCAGACACATGTAGTCGTTGATCTGCCCCATCGCGCCGAAGGCAGACTTCCGGCCCAGCCAGATACGCCTGGCCTGGTCCTCGTCTTCCGCCTCGCGGAATTCGACCGGATCATGCGCCATGGCGATCTGCCGGATGCGGGCCAGCTGTTCGCTGATTTCCGCCTCGGACCCCTCGACCTCGATGATCAGAAGCGCCTCGCAATCGGGATAGCCCGCCTTGGCAAAC
>PNJK01000023.1 GCA_013821825.1 Rhodobacter sp. | reverse complement strand
CGCCTGCCTTCTCTGCGCCGATGGCCATATGGTCATGTGGGAATACAAGAACTCTCCCTTCCTCGTGACCTTCAATCCGCTGGTCAAGGAACTGCGGTCGGGAGCGACGTTCTTCTACAACTCCACCGGCGACCGGGGGGCCGAGGCGGCCAAGGGCTTTGCGGCCCAGGTCGATGAGGTGATGCGGCAACATGCAGGCACCAACCGGCGGCTGGCGGTGGACAAGATCATGATCCACGGGCTGAGAGCGTTGGAGGCGATCGGCTTCAAGGTCGAGGAAGGCGAGGAGGTGACGGAACGGGTCCGGGCAGTGAAGACCCCGGACGAGATTCTGGCGATGCGCTGCGCCCACCATGCCTGCGAAGCGGGCATCGCCGAGATGGAAGCCTTCACCCGCGAAAACGTGCCGAAGGGCGGGGTGTCAGAGGATGCGATCTGGGCCGAGTTGCACGCCGCGAACATCCGGCGCGGCGGGGAATGGATCGAGACCCGGCTCTTGGCCTCCGGTCCCCGGACGAATCCTTGGTTTCAGGAATGCGGGCCACGGATCGTGCAGCCGGAAGAGATCGTGGCCTTCGACACCGACCTGATCGGCGCCTACGGCTTCTGCATCGACATCAGCCGCACCTGGTGGATCGGCGACACCCGCCCCTCGAACACGATGATCAGCGCATTTCATCATGCGCTCGACCACATCCGCGACCATCAGGCGCGGCTGAAACCGGGGGTGACGATCGAGGAGTTGGTGATGCAGGGCCATCAGCTTGCGCCGGAATATTGGGCGCAGAAGTATAGCTGCAAGATGCACGGCGTCGGGCTTTGCGACGAATGGCCCTATGTGCATTACCCGGACGGCTGGATGCCCGGCGCTTTCGATGCGGCGCTGGAACCCGGCATGGTGCTGTGCGTCGAGGCGCTGGTGTCACCCGAGGGCGGTGATTTCTCGATCAAGCTCGAAGATCAGGTGCTGATCACCGAAACGGGATGCGAAAACCTGACTCGCTATCCGTTTGATCCGCGCCTGATGGGGTGACCAGCCCGAACGCGCCCTGACCTATCGCCTGCCTAAAGCTCCAGCTGCGCGACCAGTCCGCGATGGTCCGACCCGAAGACGTCACGGATCTCGACCCGCCCGCCGCCCGGGGCAAAGGCGTGGTCGATCGGCAGGTTCAGCCAGGGCGAGAAGCCCAGATAGGTCCCGCTCGTCGCGCCCACGGGTTTGGCCCGGGCCGCCGCCGCAAGCCTGCGCACCGACCATGCCCAGCGCACCATGTTGAAATCACCAGCCATGACGATGGGGCCTTCCAGCCCTTTAAGCAATGGCACAAGCGACGCCACCTGCTCGGCCTGACCGTAGGGCCAGGGCCAAAGCAGATGCACCGACACGATCCACAGCGTTTCGCCGTCCTTTTCCACCTGCATCGCCGCCAGACCGGGGGCGCAGACCTCGCCCCCCGGAACCGGGGTCAAGGATGTGGCGACCGCAGTGCCACCACCGCCGTCCCAGGGGCAGACCAGTTGGTACGGCAAGACGTCCGACAATGCGTCCAGCAGCACCCGGTTCGGTTCGGACACCTCTTGCAGGGTCAGCGCCATGGCAGATGCCGCGCGGATGTCCGCCCCAAGCCCTGCCAGGTCGTCGTTCCGGAATTTCATGTTCTTCTGGTACAGCGTCAAGGTGCCGGGCGGCCCTTGCCAGACATAGACCAATCCGACCGGACCGCCGACGACAAGAGCTACGCCAAGCGCGCCAAGCGACAACCACTTGAGTCCGACCAGCAGCCCAAGACCGGCAAGCACCGCCAGCCCGATTGCGGCAGGACCCCGGCCAACCGCAAGGGAATCGCCCGCCGGGTGCAGCCAGCCCAGGTAGCCAAGCACCAGCGCCAGCACCCCGAGCCCCATGCCCAGACTGATGACCGCACGTACAAAAGTCATGCCTGCTCCTTGATCGCCACACCGCCTCAACCCATCCATGCGCCCGACCGGGGCAGGACACAAGGCCGGATCAGCCGGTCGTGTTTTCAAGCAGGTTCTCGACCAGCGCACGCATCGCCGGGCGCATCTCGGCACCGGTTGTCAGGTGCAGACTTTCCAACCCGATGACCCCGGCACAGATCGGTTGCGCGTTGGCAGCGACCTCGGTCTCCAGCACTCCGGCGGCGCGCAGGAAGCCTGCCAAATCGTCGAGCCGCTGCCGGTCCACCCGTTCCGGAACGGCCCGGGCGCGCGGCTCCGTCCGCCCCCAGTCGCGCAAGGCTGGCTCCAAAGCGACCCCGCCGAACGCGCCCCCCAGCAAGATCGGGACCATGTCGGCCAGAAGGATCAACCGCCCCCGCCCATCAAGACCCCAGGTCTGCACGGTCTGGGTAATGGCCCTCGTCGCAACCTCTTCCCACAGGTCAAGCATCATATGACGAAGTTCAGAGAGACCCTTGAAATGCCAATAGAATGATCCCTTGGTCGCCCCGATGTCGCGCGCCGGGGCTTCTGCTTTCACGGCTGCAAGCCCGCCTTGCACCAGCACGCGCAGGCCCGCCAGAACCCAGTCGTTCCGCCCCAGGCGTGATTTGCCGTCCCTCCCGCCCATGCGACGAACATGCGCCGGCGTATGGGCAAGGTCCGGCGCCCCGGCCAAACCATACGCAACCGTATGGAGGCTTTCGTGAACCCTTGGCTTCTGGCCGCTGGCCTTGCCGCGATCCTTCCGGACCTTGTCCACATCCTCCCCGGCGGACGCCAGATTCACCGGCCATGGTTGGCGCACATTGGCCGGAACCGGCAAAGGCGGTGTGGTCGGTGGTCTGGCACGCGACAACCGCCGTGATGGCATTTGGTGCGGCGGCCCTGATCGCGGCGGCTTGCCGGCCGGATCGTCCCGCTGACCATTCCGCCCGCGCTTGTCGCTGCCTTCCCCTAGCCGCTTGCACCCTCGTCCTTCGCGGCGTAAGGGGGCGACAACCCCCGCTGCCCCGATAGGTCCCCGATGATCCCGCGCTATTCCCGTCCCGACATGGTGGCGATCTGGTCCCCGGAAACCCGCTTCAAGATCTGGTTCGAGATCGAGGCCCATGCCTGTGACGCGCAAGCCTCCCTCGGAGTGATCCCGAAAGCCAATGCCGAGGCCGTGTGGCGCGCCAGGGACGTGGAATTCAACGTGGCCCGGATCGACGAGATCGAGGCGGTAACGAAGCATGACGTGATCGCCTTCCTGACCCATCTGGCCGAACATATCGGCGCCGACGACGCACGCTTCGTGCATCAGGGGATGACCTCATCCGACGTTCTGGACACCACGCTGAACATCCAGCTGGTGCGGGCCGCAGACCTGCTGTTGGTGGCGCTTGACCGGGTGCTGGCAGCCCTGAAGGCCCGCGCATTCGAGCACAAGGACACGATCCGCATAGGACGCAGCCACGGCATCCACGCGGAACCCACGACGATGGGCCTGACCTTCGCCCGCTTCTACGCCGAGATGAAGCGCAACCGCGACCGGCTTGAAAACGCGCGCAAAGAGGTGGCCACCGGCGCGATTTCCGGCGCGGTCGGAACCTTCGCCAATATCGACCCGGCGGTGGAAGAACATGTGTGCAAGATGCTGGGCCTGACGCCCGAGCCGATCAGCACCCAGGTGATCCCGCGCGACCGTCACGCAATGTTCTTCGCGACACTGGGCGTTATCGCCTCGTCGATCGAAAACGTCGCCATCGAAATCCGTCACATGCAACGGACCGAAGTGCTGGAGGCCGAGGAGTTCTTCTCTCCCGGCCAGAAGGGCTCCAGCGCGATGCCACACAAGCGCAATCCGGTTCTGACCGAAAACCTGACCGGCCTCGCGCGGTTGGTGCGGATGGCCGTCGTCCCGGCATTGGAAAACGTGGCCCTCTGGCATGAACGGGACATCAGCCATTCCAGTGTGGAACGGATGATCGGCCCGGATGCCACGATCACGCTGGACTTCGCGCTGCACCGGCTGGCCGGAGTGGTGGAAAAGCTGGTGATCTACCCGGAAAACATGCTGAAGAACATGAACAAGTTCAAAGGTCTGGTCATGTCGCAGCGCGTGCTGCTGGCCCTGACCCAAGCGGGCGTAAGCCGCGAAGACAGCTACCGTCTGGTCCAGCGCAACGCGATGAAGGTCTGGGAAAAGGGCGCGGATTTCAAGACCGAGCTTCTGGCCGACCCCGAGGTTACGGCAGCCCTCTCCCCCGCCGAGATCGAGGAAAAATTCGACCTTGGCTACCACACCAAGCATGTCGACACGATCTTTGCCCGCGTCTTCGGCAGTTGACGCATCCGTGGTCGGCAGGCGACGCCTTGCCGCCGATTTCCCGGCTTGAACCGGCGCATCGTCCTGCCTTTCGGCCAGTTGCTGAAAGCTAGCTCGATGCGCATGATCCTTGCTGCCAGCCTTGCCGCTTGGCCGCATATTGCCCTGGCGGGGGGCGGCGATGACACCGAACCGCCCCAACCGACCGAAACCACCACCGAATGCGCCCAAGGCGAAGTCCGGGATGAAAAGATCAAGGACTGCATCAAGGCCGGGGACTCCGGCCTGAACGACGACCTGCGTTTCGGTGCCCTGCGCGAACTTGCCTACGCGGGCCGCCCGGATGAGGCGATGTGCGCTTGCGTCGTGAATCCTTCCAGCTAGGCTGCGGCGGATAAGCCCGCGTTAACCTGCGGCTGCGAGGCTTCTCCCGGACAGGAATCGTCAGGAGCAAGCTAACCATGCCGCAGGAAATGATCCCCCTTGCCCGGATCATCCCGGAACGTCGCGCTGTTGCCGTGGCCTCTGGCACCCTTCCCCGCCGCGTATTGACGCCCAGCCAGAAAGCGGCGGTCATCGTGCGCTACCTGCTGACAGAAGACACGTCGCTTCCGCTCTCGACCTTGCCCGAACACATGCAGTCGGCCCTGGCCGAACAGATGGGCCAGATGCGCCTGATCGACCGCACCACTCTGGACGAGGTGGTGTCGGAATTCCTGTCAGAACTGGAATCGGTCGGGCTGTCCTTTCCCGGCGGCATCGAAGGCGCGCTGACGATGATGGATGGCCACATCTCGCAATCGGCCGCCACGCGCCTGCGCCGCATGGCGTCTGCCTCGTCCAGGGTCGACCCCTGGGAACGGATCACCGCGCTGCCGGTCGACCGCCTGCTGCCGATCCTGTTGGATGAAGCGGTGGAGGTCGGGGCGGTGATGCTGTCGAAGCTTCCGGTCACCAAGGCGGCCGAGATCTTGGGTCGCCTGCCCGGCGAACGCGCCCGCCGCGTGGCCTATGCCGTGTCGATGACCGGCAAGGTCGATCCCGAAACCGTGCGCCGTATCGGAGCCGCCCTGCTGGCGGAACTGGACAACCAGCCGCCCCGCGCCTTTGACACCGGGCCGGTCGAACGGGTGGGCGCGATCCTGAACGTCTCGCCATCGCTGACCCGCGAAGACGTCCTGCTAGGGCTGGAGGCGGAAGATGCCGGCTTTGCCGCCGAGGTGCGCCGCGCGATCTTTACTTTCGTCCATATCCCCGCCCGTCTGTCGCCACGCGACGCCCCGAAGATCACCCGTCTCGTGGAACAGCGGCAACTGATCACCGCCCTTGCCGCCGCAGTCGGCAAACCCGGGCTGGAAGAGGCGGCCGAGTTCCTCTTGGCCAATATCTCGCAGCGTCTCGCCCAGGGCCTGCGCGAGGAGATGGCAACCCGCGGCAAGATCAAGGACAAGGACGCCGAAGAGGCGATGGCCGCCATAATCAGCGCCATCCGCACGCTGGAGACCAGCGGCGAAATCTCCCTGATCCAGTCGGAAGAAGCCTGACAGACCTCGGCCGGGATCAAGGGCCTCCCTGCACGGATACCGCAAGGATTTCCGCCCCGTACCTGCCGGGTCCGCCCCCTTGCGGCGGCACTCGGCGCGGACTAGCTTCGCCGCGATGTCACCCCCCTTTTCCCTTGCAGCCACTTCGACCGTGACGCGGGGTGTCCTGCTGATGATCCTTGCGATCCTTCTTTTCACCGGGATGGATGCGACGGCAAAGGGGCTGATCGAACGCTACCCCGCCCCGCAAGTCGTCTGGGCACGCTTTGCCGGTCAACTTCTGATCGTGGTGCTATTTCTGAACATCCGGGCGCCTGCCCTGCTGCGCACGCGCCATCCCTGGCTTCACATGGCGAGATCGGCCTTCCAGCTTGGCGCGACAGGGTTGTTCTTTCTGTCTCTGCCACATGTGGGTCTGGCCGAGGCGACGGCCCTGACCGACATCAACCCCGTGCTCATCACTCTGGGCGCCGCGCTTTTTCTGGGCGAACGCCTTGGCCCGCGCCGCATCGCCGGGGTACTGGCGGCGCTGATCGGCGCGCTTGTCATCCTGCGGCCCGGCCTTGGCGTCTTTTCACCCTGGGCGCTTCTGCCCCTGGGTGCGGCGGTCTGCTACACCGGAAACGCGCTGCTGACCCGCCACCTTGGCGCAAGGGAACCGGTCTGGACCTCGATTCTGCATGCGTCGATCTTCGGTACGCTGGTCTCGGCTGTCGCCCTGCCCTTCGTCTGGGTGCCGATCTCGGGGTCGGACCTCTTGCTGTTTGCCCTTGTGGGCTGTCTTGGCACCGGGGCGCAGCTGTGCATCATCCGCAGCTTCTCGATGACCGAGGCCGTGATCGTCGCCCCCTTCGCCTATCTGGGCATTGTCTTTGCAACGTTCTGGGGTGCAGTGCTGTACGACCAATGGCCGGACCGCTGGACCGTGATCGGCGCGCTTGTGATCGTGGTCGCGGGTCTTTATGTCTGGCACCGCGAAACCAAAGCAGCCCGCACCGCCTGAGCACGCCACCCGACCCATGGCCGAAACACCCGCCTTCAACTTGCGCCACTGGCTGCAGGACCGCGCCCTTCGCGGCCTGATCTGGCTGTTGCTGCGGCTTCCCTATCGCTGGCGGGTGCCGCTCTGCGGGTGGGTGATGACGCAGATCATCGCCCCGTTGGCGGGGTATCGCCAGCGGATTCGCGACAACCTCGCGCTGGTTCTGCCCGACCTGCCCGAAAGCGAGATCACCCGCATCGTCCGTGCCGTCCCGGACAACGTCGGCCGCACCGTGATCGAGATCTACTCGGGGCCGGAGTTCGTGGCCCACGCGGTGCTCCATCCGCTGAACGGCGGCGGCGTGACCGCGCTGGAAGAGGCGCACCAGGCCGGCCGCCCGGTCATTCTGGTCACCGGCCATTTCGGCAACTATGACGCCAGCCGCGCAGCGCTGATCGCCCGGGGCTACCGCGTCGGCGCGCTTTACATGCCGATGGCGAACCGGCATTTCAACGAACACTACGTGCAGGCCATTTCGGTAATCGGCAAACCGTTGTTTCCGCGTGGCCGGGCGGGGCTGGCCGACATGGTGCGCCATCTGCGCTCGGGCGGTATGCTGGGGATGCTGGTCGATCAGCACATGGTCCACGGCGAAGAGCTGACCTTCTTCGGACAGGGTGCGCTGACCGCCCTGTCCGCCGCCGAACTTGCGCTGAAATACGACGCTCTGCTGATCCCGACCTATGCGGTGCGCAAGCCTGATGGCCTGTCATTCGACATCATCGTGGAGAAGCCAATCGCCCATGGCACCGCCGAGGCGATGACACAGGCGCTGAACGACAGCCTGGAAGCGCTGGTACGCCAGCATCTGGACCAGTGGTTCTGGATTCACCGCCGCTGGAAGCGGACCGCGCGCAGGGGTGCAAAGGGCGCGTGAAGCCTCGCGCCAGTCTGGCGGATCAATCCACCCGAACCGCTGCCAATATCTCGGCCGGGCCTTCGCTTTGCAGGATCACTGCGCCGGGTTCAGTGCCGGTATAGGGCGCGGAAAGTTCCAGCGGCGCGTTGCCTTCCCAATTCCCGATCCCCTCCCACGAGGTCACGATATTGTAGTAGGTGATCGTCTTGCCGGCATTCTCGCCACGCTCGATCGTCACTGTCTCTTGGGGCTTGTAGCGCACCAGTTGCACCCGAACCGGGGCATCCAGCGGCGGATCGGCCTCGGCCCGGATCATCAGCCGGTCGCCTTCGCGCTTGATGACCAGAAACACCGGGCTGCTTGCCTCCATTTGAGCGCGCAAGCGGTCTGCAGTCTCTCCCGGCGCGAAGCCTTCGATCCGGTCCCGCCCGCCGATGATCAGCTGCGGGGTATAGATCGTCCGGCTGCCAATGGCGCGGGCATAGGCCCGCTGCCGGTCGGTGAACTTGCCTTGTGCAAACTTGTCGGCCCAGCCGATGTAGTCCCAATAGTCGACATGCAACGCCAAGGGCAGGATGCGCGGGTCAGAGGCCAGCATTGCCACGAATTCATCGGCCGGCGGGCAGGACGAACACCCTTGCGAGGTGTAAAGCTCCACCACCACCACCGGTTCGGCCAAGACCGGTGCCACCGCAGTCAGCCAAAGGCCGCAAGCGGCGCTGACGAAATGTCGCATGTCGCGTATCCTGATCCCATGATCCCCGACTGCTGTTATAGGGATGCCAGACAGTCCGAGCCAATCAAGGTTTTGCGAGAGACCTGACATATGTACCGTCCACGCCACAATCTGGGGCTGGATATTCGGCATACAATTGCATACAATGGCATCAACAGCCGCCTTCCTCAAGGAGCCACCCGATGACCGTCACCGTAGGACATGATCTGAGCCGCACCCGCAAAACGCTTTCGGCGGGGGGCCAGACCGTCAGCTACTACTCGATTCCCGCTGCCGAGGCTGCCGGACTTGGCTCCTTCGCCAAGCTTCCCGCCGCGCTGAAGGTCGTGCTCGAGAACATGCTGCGGTTCGAGGACGGCAAGACCGTCACCGTCGACGACATCCGCGCCTTTGCCGAATGGGGTGCCAAGGGCGGTCAGAACCCGCGCGAGATCGCCTATCGCCCGGCCCGAGTGCTGATGCAGGATTTCACCGGTGTCCCGGCTGTCGTGGACCTGGCCGCGATGCGCGACGGGATCAAGGGCCTTGGCGGCGATGCGCAGAAGATCAACCCGCTCGCCCCGGTTGACCTTGTGATCGACCATTCGGTGATGATCGACGAATTCGGCACACCCCGCGCCTTCCAGATGAACGTCGACCGCGAATACGAACGTAACATGGAACGCTATGTCTTCCTGAAATGGGGGCAGAAAGCGTTCAACAACTTCCGCGTGGTGCCGCCGGGAACCGGCATCTGCCACCAGGTCAACCTTGAATACCTGGCGCAGACGGTCTGGACCGACACCGACCAGACCGGCGCCACCATCGCCTACCCCGACACCCTTGTCGGGACCGACTCGCATACAACGATGGTCAATGGCCTCGCCGTACTCGGCTGGGGTGTGGGCGGGATCGAGGCCGAGGCGGCGATGCTGGGCCAGCCCGTCTCGATGCTGATCCCCGAGGTTGTCGGCTTCAAGCTTACCGGCGCTATGGTCGAAGGCACCACTGCCACCGACCTGGTGCTGAAGGTCGTGCAGATGCTGCGCAAGCACGGCGTGGTGAACAAGTTCGTCGAGTTCTACGGCGACGGGCTGGACCGACTGCCGCTGGCCGACCGTGCCACCATCGCCAACATGGCCCCGGAATACGGCGCCACCTGCGGCTTCTTCCCGATCGATGCCGAGACCCTGCGCTATCTGCACATGACCGGCCGTGACGAGGGCCGCATCGCGCTGGTCGAAGCCTATGCCAAGGCGAACGGCATGTGGCGCGATGCGGGGTATGATCCGATCTACACCTCGACCCTGCACCTCGACATGGGCACCATTGTTCCGGCCATCTCGGGCCCGAAGCGCCCGCAGGACTATACGCCGCTGAACGAGGCTTCTGGCGGTTTCTACAAGACGGTTTGCGACTATCGTGGTGTCGACGCAAGCATGCCGGCCCGCGACATGGCCGCCGAAGGCCCGAACCACACCGCACTTGTCGATGCCCGCAAGACTGCCGACGTCAAGGGCGAAGACTACAAACTGCGCGACGGATCGGTCGTGATCGCCTCGATCACCTCCTGCACCAACACCTCGAATCCTTACGTGATGATTGGTGCCGGTCTTGTCGCCCGCAAAGCCCGAGCCTTGGGTCTGAACCGCAAGCCCTGGGTGAAAACCTCGCTCGCCCCCGGATCGCAGGTTGTCAGCGAATACCTGAACACCGCCGGACTGCAGGACGACCTTGACGCCATCGGCTTCAACCTTGTCGGCTATGGCTGCACCACCTGCATCGGCAACTCCGGCCCGCTGCAGCCGGAAATCAGTGCCGCCATCGCCGAAGGCGACCTTGTCGCCGCCGCCGTCCTTTCAGGCAACCGCAACTTTGAAGGCCGGATCAGCCCCGACGTCCGCGCCAACTACCTCGCTTCGCCGCCGCTGGTGGTGGCCTACGCGCTGGCCGGTGACATGAACATCGACCTGACCACCGAACCCCTCGGCACCTCGACGGATGGCAAGCCGGTCTATCTGAAGGATATCTGGCCCACGAACAGGGAAATCGCCGATCTGGTGCATGCCACCGTGACCCGCGCGGCCTTCCAGAAGAAATACGCCGATGTCTTCAAGGGCGATGAGAAGTGGCAGTCGGTGCAGGTGACCGACAGCGAAACCTACGACTGGCCGCCGACCTCGACCTACATCCAGAACCCGCCCTACTTCAAAGGCATGGCCAAGACGCCGGGCGTGATCCGGAACATCACCGGCGCCCGTGTGCTGGCGCTGCTGGGTGACATGATCACCACCGACCACATCTCTCCCGCCGGTTCATTCAAGGCTTCAACTCCGACGGGCAAGTATCTGACAGAACGGCAGGTTCCGGTATCCGAGTTCAACTCGTATGGCGCCCGGCGCGGCAATCACGAGGTGATGATGCGCGGCACCTTCGCCAACATCCGGATCAAGAACGAGATGCTGGATGGTGTCGAGGGCGGCTACACCTTTGGCCCGGACGGCGCGCAGACCTCAATCTTCGACGCCTCGATGGCCTATCAGGCGGTGGGCACGCCGCTGGTGATCTTCGGCGGCATCGAATACGGCGCGGGCTCCAGCCGCGATTGGGCCGCCAAGGGCACCGCCCTTCTTGGCGTGAAGGCAGTGATCGCCGAGTCGTTCGAGCGTATCCACCGGTCGAACCTTGTCGGCATGGGCGTCATCCCCTTCGAATTCACCGAAGGCATGACCCGCAAGACCCTGGGTTTGAAGGGCGATGAAGTCGTCAGCATTGACGGGCTGGAGGGCGACCTGAAACCGCTCAGCCTTGTCCCATGCACCATCCGCTCTGCGGACGGGACGGCCAAGACCATCCAGATCAAGTGCCGGATCGACACCGCAATCGAGATCGAATACGTCGAAAACGGCGGCGTTCTGCACTATGTGCTGCGCGACCTCGCAGCGTCCTGATCCCGGAAACTGATTGTTTCCGGGATGAAGGCCCGGACCCTCCGGGCCTTCAGTGATTCTTGAGACCTCGGAACCATGGTTGCGCCACGTCTTCCCCAAGGTGCACCCCATGTCGAACCGATTCCCCCCGCTCTGCTCGTCTGACACCCGCCACGCAACGCATGGCCCTGCAGCCCTTCCGCAACGCGGGAACTGGCGCATCGGCCTGCCGCTGGGCGAACTTCCGATGATACTGGTGGCCGGGCTGATCCTCGCCTTCGCCTAGATCCGACGACGCCTGCCTTGCAGCCAGCCGATGACAGACCGGTTGCGGGGCAGCCCATCCGTCAGCAGAGCCTGAATGCCCCAAGACAGGTCAGTGCAAAAACAGGGGGTGCAAATGATGTCCTGGCCGGGGACATCACTCCTGCCCGGCCAGCGCCTTCTCCAGCTCCGGCACGAAGCGGGTCTCGTAGTCCGTGCCGATCAATGGCCCGAGAAATCGAAACAGGACCGTCCCGTCGCCGGCGATGATGAAGGTTTCCGGCGGCGCGGTCACCCCCCACTCCACCCGGTTGCGCCCCTTGGGGTCGGTGGCCACGCCGATGAACGGGTTCCCCAACTCGGCAAGGTAGGCGACGGCCTTGGCGTCGTCGTCCATCATGTTGACGCCCCCCACCCTCACACCGCTTGCCGCCATCTTCATCAGAACCGGGTGCTCGGCCCGGCAGGGCGGGCACCATGTGGCCCAGAAGTTGACCACCGTCACCTTGCCCGTCCGAAGATCCGCGTTCTTCAGAACCGGTATCTCTGGCAGACCGGTCACCGGCAAGGCAGGGGCTTCGCGACCGATGAAGACGGACCTCAGCTCGCCCGGATTGTCGCGCTGCATGCCGACGTAGAACATCCCTGCCAGGCCCGCGAACAGGACCGGGGGCAGGATCATCAACCACCTAGCCATCTATCTTCCCCTGCCGCGCCTCGACCTCGTCAAGCGCGCGCTTCACCCGCGTTTGCTGCCAGAATGACAGCGCGACCAACCCCGCGATCAGGACCGCAGTGGTCGCATAGGACCCCAGCACGGCAACCGCGTATTTCCCAAGGTCCGGCATCATCACGCCACCCTCTCCCGCGCCAGAAGCGCCGTCAACCGCCGCGCCCGGATCTCGGTCCGGGTGCGCATCAGGACCAGGGTCACGAACAACAGGACGAATCCAGCCATGCTGACCAGAAGCGGCAGCCAGAACACGTCCGAGATGTTCTCTTCCTTGTCGAGGCTGAGCGACGCCCCCTGGTGCAGCCCCTGGTTCCAGAAGTTCACCGCATAGCGGCTGAGCAGCGCAAAGACCGACCCCACAAGGCACAGGATCGAGGTCAGGTCGGCCGCCGTGTCAGGATTCTCGACCGCCGCCCAAAGCGCGATGTAGCCGAAGTAGAACAGCGTCAGGATCAGGAACGAGGTCAGCCGCGGATCCCAGGCCCACCAGGTTCCCCACATCGGCTGCCCCCAAAGCGCGCCGGTCACCAGGGCGATCAGCGTGAAGGTCAGCCCGACCGGCGCCGCCGCCTTTGCCGCCAGCGCCGACACATGATGCCGCCGAATGATCCAGATCAGCGAGGTGACCAGCATCATCACCCAGGCGTTGATCGCCATCATCGCGGCGGGAACGTGCAGATAGATGATCTTGACGGTCGAGCCCTGCCTGTAATCATCGGGCGTGAAGAAAAAGCCCCAGACCAGCCCGACGACCAGAAGCACGACCGTCAGCCCCACCGCCCAGGGCAAGGCCCAGGCCGAGGTCTGCATGAACCGCTTCGGGTTTGCATATTCCCAGATCGACATGGACGCTGGTTACCCTCTTCTGCCTATGTGCTCAACTCACCATCGCGCGACAGCCTAGCGCAAATTGACGCGGAGCGCCGCCGCCGCCGCGAAAGGCAGCAGCGCCGTCGCGCCAAGGCTGATCCCTGCCAGAAGTGCCAGCGGCGTGGCCAGCGCCGTGCCCTCGGCGCCGCGCCGCACCACCTCGGCCCCGAAGATCAGGGTCGGGACATAAAGCGGGAGCACCAGAAGGCTGAGAAGCAACCCGCCGCGCCTGAGCCCCACCACCAGCGCCGCCCCGAAAGCCCCGATCACCGACAGCGCCGGGGTGCCAAGAAGCAGGCTCAGCACCAGCCAACCATAACCAGCGGGCGGCAGGTTCAGCAGAACCCCAAGCCCCGGGGCGAGCAGCGTCAGCGGCAAGCCGGTCACCAGCCAATGCGCCAGCGCCTTCAGCGCCACCACCGCCTCAAGCGGGATCGGCGCCGTGGCCAGGAGGTCAAGTGAACCATCCTCGAAATCCAGCGCAAAGATGCGGTCGAGTGACAGAAGGCAAGCCAGCAGCGCCCCGACCCAAAGGATGCCGGGGGCGATGCGCCCAAGCGTCCCGCCCTCTGGCCCGACACCCAGCGGGACCAGCACGGAAAGCAGGAAGAAGAACGCAAGCCCCAGACCGAACCCACCCCCCGAACGCACGGCCAGACGCAAATCCCGCAACAGAAGCGCCCTCATGCCCGGCCCTCCTGCATTTGCTCACTTCCGGAATATTCCCGCCATAGGCTTCCCCGGCCTGACCCCGTGCGGCACGTCATGCAAAGGCCTCGTCAAAGCCGTCGCGGACCATCGCCCGGACGCGGAACGGGGCAAGCTCCAGAACCGCGGCCTCGGGCAGGCCCAGATCGACATGGGTGGCGACGATCGCCACCCCGCCCCCACGCAAATGTTGCCGCACCACGCCCGCGAAAAGCGCAACCGAGGCGGCATCAAGGCTGACGGTCGGTTCGTCCAGCAGCCAGACCGGGCGGCCGGTGACCAGTAGTCGTGCCAGACCAAGGCGGCGCTTCTGGCCAGCCGAAAGCGCGGCGGCGCGGCGGTTGGCAAGGCTGGCCACGTCCATGCCCATCATCGCGCTGTCCACCGTATCGGTGCCATGGATCGCCGCCCAGAAGGCAAGATTCTCGCGCACCGTCAGGGTGGATTTCAGGCCATCGGCATGGGCGCCGTAGGCTGCGGCCTCGGGGGCCAGCAAGATCGTCCCGGCGACGGGGGGTTGCAGGCCTGCAAGAGTGCGCAGCAGCGTGGTCTTGCCCGCTCCGTTCGGGCCGCGCAGGATCAACGCCTGGCCTGGCGCGACCTGAAACGACACCCCTTGCAGGAAAGTCACCCCGCCCCGCGCCACAGCCAGATTGTCGACCCGGATTTCCATCCCCAAAGCCCTACCTGATGCCGCTTCCGGCGAAAAGGCCCATGGTCATCTGGGCGACGCGCCCCTATGTCTGAGGGCAAACAAAGGACATTTCCGATGCAAAGCGTTCCCTTCGGCCGCACTGGCCGCATGACCACCCGCCTCGGCTTCGGCGCCTGGGCCATTGGCGGCACCTGGGGCGAGGTGAGCCTCGACGATGCCAAGGCCACACTGCACGCAGCGCTGGACGCCGGGATGACCTTCATCGACACGGCCGATGTCTATGGCGATGGCCGGTCGGAACGGATTATCCGCGAGGTGCTGGCCGAACGCCCGGGCGAGCGTCCGTTCGTGGCGACCAAGGCTGGACGACGGCTGAACCCGCATGTCCCCGAAGCCTATACCGGCGCGGCGCTGGAAGGTTTCATCGACCGGTCGCTGCAAAACCTTGGGGTGGAAAGGCTGGATCTGGTGCAGTTGCACTGCCCGCCGACGCCGGTCTACCGCGATCCGGAGGTGTTTGCGGCACTGGAAGCGATCAAGGCCAAGGGCAAGATCGCCGACTTCGGCGTTTCGGTCGAAACGGTGGAAGAAGCCCGCTCGGCGATCCGGCAGCCGGGGGTGGTGTCGGTCCAGATCATCTACAACCTGTTCCGGATGAAACCGTCCGAGGTGTTCTTCCCGGAAGCAAAAGCCAAGGGCGTGGCGGTCATCGCGCGGGTGCCGCTGGCCTCGGGCCTGCTGACCGGCAAGATGACGCGCGACAGCCAGTTCGCGGCCGACGACCACCGCAGTTTCAACCGCAACGGCGAAGCGTTCGACAAGGGCGAGACCTTCTCGGGTGTGCCGTTCGACGTGGCGCTGGAAGCGGTCGAGGACTTGCGGCGGCTGGTGCCGGCGGGGGCGACGATGGCCGCCTTCGCGCTGCGCTGGATCCTGATGGAAGACGCGGTGACCGTGGTCATTCCAGGCGCAAAGTCACCGGCGCAGGCCCGGGCAAATGCTGTGGCAGCGGGCATGCTGCCGCTGTCGGCCGACACGATGGCCGCCGCACGCGATGTCTATGCGCGGAGGGTAGCCCCGCATGTGCATCATCTGTGGTGACGCGGGGCCAAATTCCTTGAGCAAGGAATTTGCAAAATTCTTGCTCAAGAATTTTGTGGCTCACCCCACCGGCAAAAGGGCGACTGCCACTCGCCGCCCTTCGCCCAACAGCACGTTGTAGGTGCGGCACGCGGTGGGCGAGGCCATCGCCTCGACCCCGATGCCCTGGTCTTCCAGGGCCGTGCGGAAGGCTTGTGGCACATGCGCGATGCTGGCCCCGGTGCCGACGAACAGCACGTCGATCTTGCCGGCAAGGCTAAGCGGTGAGTCCGTATCCTGAAAACCGCCCCACAGCCCGGCATCCCAAGGGGTAATCAGGCACGCCCCCCGCAGCACATGACCGGCCACGCGGAAGAAGCCGGGGCCGTAGCCCTCGACTGCCTTTGCAGTGCCATAGCTGATCTCGGTCAGGCGCATCGGAGGGGCAACCGCAACTCAGGCATCGACGTTGGCGAATTCGCTCTTGTCGGGCTTCTTCGTCTTGTCGCCGCGATCCAGACCGATGAAAAGCACCAGGTTCTTGGCCACGAAGACGGACGAATAGGTGCCAAGGACGACGCCGAAGAAGATGGCGAAGGCAAAGCCTCGAATCACGTCGCCGCCGAAGATCAGCATTGCCGCCAGCGCGACCAGCGTGGTGACCGAGGTCATCAGGGTGCGCGAGAGCGTTTCGTTGACCGACAGGTTCATCACATCACGCAGCGGCATGGTCTTGTATTTCAACAAGTTCTCGCGCAGGCGGTCGAAAACCACGACGGTATCGTTGATCGAATAACCAAGGATGGTCAGCAAGGCCGCTACGATCGTCAGGTCGAACTTCAACTGGAAGATCGCGAAGACGCCGATGGTGATGAAGATGTCATGGACCAGAGCGATGACGCTGCCCAACGCATATTGCCATTCGAACCGCATCCAGATGTAGATCAAGATCGCAAACGACGCCGCGACCATGGCAGCGATTGCCTTCCAGATCAGCTCGCCCGAGACCTTGGGGCCAACCGATTCCACCGCAGGAAAGGTGATCGAGGGGGCAACCGATTTCAGCAGCTCTTCCACCAGAAGGATGGTTTCAGGCGTCACCGATTCCTGCCCGTCCTGCGGCGCAATGCGCACCTGTGCAACATACTGGTCCGCGTCGAACGAAGGGTCGAACACTTCGGTGATTGCCACGTCGCCAAGGTCCAGACCCGACAAGGCGTCACGATAGGCGCCGACGTCCACCGGCTCTGCCGCCTCGGTACGGATCGTGGTGCCACCACGGAAATCGATGCCGAAGTTCAGTCCCATCACTGCCCAGGCGACGATGGCGACAACTGTCAGCATCATCGAGCCGCCAAAAGTCAGCCACTGAAAGCGGAAAAAGTCGATGTTGGTAGTTTCGGGTGCAAGGCGAAAACGGAAGGCCATGATGTTCCCCTCAGACCACAACGGTGGCGGGCTTGCGCCAGCGATACCAAAGCTCGACGATAAGCCGCGTCACATAAAGCGCGGTGAAGACCGAGGAGATGATCCCGATCCCCAGGGTGATGGCGAAGCCGCGCACCGGCCCGGCCCCCACGGCGAACAGAACGACGGCGGTGATGAACGTGGTTATGTTCGCGTCGATGATCGCGCTAACCGCGCGCTCGTATCCCAGTTCGATCGCACGGGCGGGGTTCTTGTTCGCACGCAATTCCTCGCGGATGCGTTCGAAGACCAGAACGTTGGCATCAACCGCCATGCCGATGGTCAGCACGATACCGGCGATGCCGGGCAAGGTCAGCGTGCCGCCCACCGTGGACAGCGCCGCAAAGATCAGGGCGATGTTCACCGCCAGGGCGATGTTGGCGAACAGCCCGAAGAGGCCATAGCTGGCCACCATGTAAATTGCCACTGCCACGCCCGCGACCAATGCCGCTACCTGGCCCGCAGCGATACTGTCAGCGCCGAGTTCGGGTCCGATGGTGCGTTCTTCCAGAAAATCCATCTCGGCTGGCAAGGCGCCGGCGCGCAGCAGCACGGCCAGTTGCGTGCTGTCCTCGACAGAGAAACTGCCGGTGATGATGCCCGATCCGCCCGGGATATAGCTTTGGATGACCGGGGCCGAGATCACCTCGCTGTCGAGGATGATCGCAAAAGGTGCACCGATGTTCGCGGCCGTATAGTCGCCGAACTTGCGCGCGCCGGTCGTGTCGAAGCGGAAGCTGACGGCGGGGCGGCCGTTCTGGTCGAACGACGGCTGCGCATCCACCAGTTCCTCGCCCGAGACCACGGGGGTTTCCTCGACGATGTAGTAGACGCCGGGTTCGTCGATCGAGGGCAGGATCTGGTTCCGGGGGCCGGCGTTGGCACCGGCATCGGTAGTGCGGCTGACTACGGCGTTGAAGGTCAGCTTGGCGGTTGTGCCGATCAGCGCCTTGAGGTCTGAGGCCGAGCCGATGCCCGGCACCTGGATCAGGATGCGGTCTTCGCCCTGACGCTGGATCGTCGGTTCGCGGGTCCCGACCTCGTCCACGCGGCGGCGGATGATTTCCAGCGATTGCTGCAGCGTGCGGCTGTCTGTTGCCTGTTTTTCGGCATCGGACAACTGGATGACGATGTCATTGCCTTCCGCCGCCACATCAAGCGTGCTTTGCCCCACACCTGTCAGGCTGACAACCGAACCACCAAGGCCGCGTACTGCCTCCAGTGCTGCGGCCATGCCTTCGGCATTGGTGATGGTGACACGCAGAACCCCATCGGGTGATGGCGCGCGGCGCACCGCGCCGATCTGATCGCGAAGGTCGCGCAGCAGGTCCCGCACTTCGGGCCACATCGCGTCGATCCTGCTTTTGTAGACGTCCTCAACCCTGACCTCGGCCAGCAGATGCGCCCCACCCCGCAGGTCAAGCCCCAGGTTCACCAGCGCCGACGGCAGGAAGTCCGGCCATTCGGCGCGGGCGGCCTCCAGCTCAGGGGTCGCGGTGCCGCCTGCCGCCTCAATGGAAGCGACGGCGTCATTGTGCCGCTCGACCGGCCCGTAGAACAGGTTCGGGGAAGCAGCCACGATCCCCCAGACACAGATGATCAGGATGAGAGCGCGCTTCCACAGCGGCATGGGTTGCATGGGTCAGGCCTTAGCTTGCGGCCGGTTCGGTCTTGTTCAGGACCTGGGCGATCGTGTGCCTGACCACCTTGACCTTGACGCCGTCGGCGATGTCCACCTCGACCATGCCGTCTTCCTGCACCTTGGAAACCTTGCCGACGATCCCGCCTGCGGTGACGACCTGATCGCCCCGGCGCAGCGCTTCCAGCATGGCGCGGTGTTCTTTCGTCTTCTTTTGCTGCGGACGGATCAGCAGGAAGTAGAAGATGACGAAGATCAGGATGATCGGCAGGAACTGCGCGAAAGCGGCCCCGGCAGAAGGCGCGGCGCCGGCGGCCTGGGCGAAAGCGGGAGTGACGAACATGTGCATCCTTTCGGGCGGCGCCGGTTGGATCCGGCGGGGTCATTTCCCCTTGACCGGGCGTTTTGCGCGCCGACCTTGGGCAATCAGCGCAGGATGTAAGGCCTTTCGCGACGCAATGCCAGAGGGCGCAAGCGGTTTCGCGGCCAACTGCGGGCGCGGTGCATCTTTCACCCCGGAAGCAAATCGGGCATATGGGCGAAGCGACTGCACCAGACGAGGCCAGACATGCACGACATCCGCCGCATCCGCGAAAATCCCGCCGCTTTCGATGCGGCACTCTCGCGCCGGGGACTGGCACCGATGTCGGCGGAATTGCTGGCCATCGACGAAGCACGCCGGGCGAAGATTCTGGCGGCTGAAACGGCGGCTGCGGCACAGAATGCAGCCTCGAAAGAGGTGGGCGCAGCCAAGGCACGCGGCGACAACGCCGAGTTTGAACGCCTGCGCGCGCTGGTGGCTGACAAAAAGGCCGAGGGCGCACGGCTGACGGATGAGGCAGGGGCCGAGGACGCGCGGCTGCGCGATGCCCTGTCGCGGATCGACAACCTTCCGCTCGACGAGGTGCCGGACGGCCCGGACGAAACCGCCAACGTCGAGATCCGCCGCTGGGGTACCCCGCGCGATGTGGACTTCAAGCCACTGGAACATTTCGATATTCCGGCCGCGAAGCCCGGTCTCGACTTCCCGACCGCCGCGAAGCTTTCCGGCAGCCGCTTTGTCGTCCTGCGCGGGGCCGTGGCGCGCGTCCACCGGGCGCTGGCGCAGTTCATGCTGGACATGCACACGACCGAACACGGTCTTTCCGAAACCTGGACCCCCGTCCTTGTCAAGGACGAGGCGATGTTCGGGACCAACCAGCTGCCGAAGTTCGAGGAAGACAGCTATCAGACCACCAATGGCTGGTGGCTGATCCCGACCTCCGAGGTCACGCTGACCAACACCGTCGCGGGCGACCTTCTGGACGAGTCCGCCCTGCCGATCCGCCTGACCGCGCATTCGCAATGCTTCCGGTCCGAAGCCGGCAGCGCCGGCAAGGACACCACCGGCATGCTGCGCCAACACCAGTTCGAGAAGGTGGAGATGGTGACGATCTGCACCCCCGAAACCGCGCTTGCGGAACACGAACGCATGACGAAATGCGCTGAAGCGGTGCTGGAACGGCTGGGCCTGCCCTATCGCACCATCGTCCTTTGCACCGGCGACATGGGATTCGGGGCGCAGAAGACGCATGATCTCGAGGTCTGGCTGCCAGGGCAGAACACCTACCGCGAGATCAGCTCCGTCTCGACCTGCGGCCAGTTCCAGGCCCGGCGGATGAATGCGCGGTATCGTCCGGCGGGGGGCAAGCCCGAGTTCGTAGCGACGCTCAACGGCTCGGGCCTGGCCGTGGGCCGCTGCCTGATCGCAGTGCTGGAGAACGGTCAACAGGCGGATGGCTCGGTGACCTTGCCAACGGCACTTGTGCCCTATCTTCAGGGCAAGACGCGGATCACGGCGGACGGAGTGCTCGTCTGAACGCGGAACGCATTGGCTGGCACAGGGTTAACCCGGGTCCGCCCTGAACCGGAGTCCTGCGATGCCACGCCTTTCCGCCCTGATCCTGCTGGTTGCCACGGTCGCCTTTGGCATCGCCCCATTCATCACGCCGCCCTTTACCGGCTATGACCCCGCGGTCTTCCCGGTCCGGATCGAACGCCCCTCGATTCAGCCCGCAGGCTATGCCTTCGCGATCTGGAGCATCATTTACATCTGGCTCGCCCTGCATGCAGTCCTTGGCCTTTGGAAGCGCACTGACGATCCGGCGTGGGAAGCCGTCCGCCTGCCCCTGACGGTGGCAGTGGCCGTGGGGGCGGTGTGGCTCTGGATCGCGGGGCAAAGCGCCATCTGGGGCACGGTGACGATCTGGATCATGGCGGGCGGTGCGATTCTGGCCTTCCTGCGCGCCGATCCTTCGGTTGACCGCTGGATGCTCTCTGGCCCGACGGCAATCCTTGCGGGCTGGCTCTCGGCAGCGTCCGCCGTATCAACGGGTGTTCTGATCGCGGGCTACGGCTGGCTCGGCGACACTGGTTCCGCCGCCGCGATGCTGGCACTGGTGCTGGGTGTCGCCGTGACCGCGCAGCTGCGCCGACCGCAGATGCCGGTCTACGGGCTGGCAGTCATCTGGGCCTTGGCCGGCGTGATCGTCGCCAATGCCGAGGCCAACCTGACGGTCGCAGCGTTGGCCGCATCGGGAATTGCCGTTCTGGCCGTCACCCTCTGGACCGCCCGCCGCGCCTAGCGCTTCGGGCTTGTCCCCGCCTTGCCGTCCATATGCTTGCGAAGCCGGCTTGGCGTGTGGAACTTGCGTTCCTTCCATGGGTTCTGGTCGCCTTGTGACCGCAGGAACAGCCGGATCGGCGTGCCCGGCATGTCGAAATGGTCGCGCAAGCCGTTGACGAGATAGCGCTTGTAGCTTTCCGGCAGTTCATCCGGGCGCGAGCACTTGATCATGAAGCCCGGCGGCCGGGTCTTGGCCTGCGTCATGTAGCGCAGCTTGATCCGGTGCCCGCCGGGGGCTGGCGGTGGATGCGCCTCGGTCATTGCCCCGAGCCAGGTGTTCAGCCGCGCGGTCGGGATGCGGCGGTTCCAGACGTCATGCGCCTTGCGGATCGCGTCGTGCAGCCGGTCAAGACCCCTGCCCGTCTTGGCGCTGACAGTGACCAGCGGAGCACCCCGCAGCTGCGGCAGCAGCCGGTCGAACATTTCCTTGAGTTCGGCCAGCTTGCCCTGCTTTTCGTCCTCGAGGTCCCACTTGTTCACCGCGACCACGACCGCCCTGCCCTCACTTTCGGCGAAGTCGGCGATGCGGAGGTCCTGAACCTCAAACGGGATTTCGACGTCCAGCAGCACCACCACCACCTCGGCAAAGCGCACCGCGCGGATGCCGTCCGAGACGGAAAGCTTTTCCAGCTTTTCGGTGATCCGGGCCTTCTTGCGCATGCCTGCGGTGTCGAAAATCCGGATCGGCGTGCCCTGCCATTCGGCCCGGACGGAAATCGCGTCGCGGGTGATCCCCGCCTCCGGCCCGGTCAGAAGGCGATCATAGCCAAGGATCTTGTTGATCAGCGTGGATTTCCCGGCGTTGGGCCGCCCGATCACCGCGATCTGCAGCGGTTTCTTCGCGGTCGGGTAATGCGCGGTCTCATCCGCGTCCAGTTCCGCCTCGTCCTCGGACAGGTCGATGTCGACCTCGGGGCTGTTTTCGGCCTCACGCTCGGCGAATTCGCCTTCCAGGGGCTTCAATTCGCGGTAAAGGTCGTCCATCCCCTCGCCATGCTCGGCGGAAATCCGGATCGGCTCGCCGAGGCCCAGCGAATAGGCCTCCAGCGCGCCCGAGTCGCCCGCCTTGCCTTCGGCCTTGTTCACGGCAAGGAACACGCGGGCGTTTTTCTTGCGCAGGATGTCGGCGAAAACCTCGTCCGTAGGCGTCACGCCCACGCGACCGTCGATCACGAACAGACAGGCGTCAGCCATTTCCACCGCGCGTTCGGTCAGGCGGCGCATCCTGCCCTGCAGGCTGTCGTCGGTGACTTCTTCCAGACCCGCCGTGTCGATCACGGTGAAGCGCATGTCGAACAGCTTGGCGTCGCCTTCGCGCAGATCGCGCGTCACGCCGGGCTGGTCATCGACCAGCGCCAGCTTGCGCCCCACAAGGCGGTTGAAAAGCGTCGACTTGCCCACATTGGGGCGGCCCACGATGGCGAGGGTAAAGCTCATGGTTCAGGTCCGGCAATGGCGAAGGCGCTGCCATACACGGGATAAGGCTTAGCGGAAAGCGTGAAGTTGCCCGTTCGCGCCGACGACATAAAGTACCCCGCCCGCCACCGCTGGCTGCGCCGCAGCGCCGCCGGGGATATCGGTGGTGTAGGTCAGCCTGCCGTCGGTGGGATCAAAGGCGCGCAGCAGGCCGTCAGAAGACACGACAATGATCTGCCCGCCCGCCAGAACCGGGCCGTAATGCGCATAGATCGCCTTGCGCCGCTTGATCTTGTCCTTGGTGAAATAGGGCATCTCGACCGCCCAGATCACCTCGCCCGTATCGGCGTCGAGGCGCACGAGTTCGGCCTCATCGTTGACCAGGAACAGCGAGCCGCCTGCGACGGCCACCGGGCCAAGCGCACCCTCGCCCGCCGACCATATCCTTTCGCCCGACGAGGCGGACATCGCCACGGTGCGCCCTGCGGCCGAGCCAGCGTAAAGCACCTTGCCGTCGATCACCGCGTCGCCGGTCACGTCGGCCGAGAAGGCATAGGCGCGGCCAAGACGCTTGCCGGCCAGCGAGGCCTGCCAGATCTTCGTCCCGCCGCCGATCTTCAGCACCGCCATCAGATCGCCAGCGTTGGTCGGGAAGATCACCGCCCGCTCGCCCACAGTGGGCGCTGCGGTGCCGACATAAGCAGCGGTTCCGGGCGTGCCGACGACCTGCCAGATAACCTTGCCATCGGCGGCGTTGATCGCCCAGGCCGACCCGTCTTGCGCGCTGACATAGACCGCGTTGCCATCCGAGGCAGGGGCACCCGCGACCGGCGCGTCGACGCGCTGGCGCCACAGCACCTTGCCCGAGGCCGCGTCAAGGGCAACCACTTCGCCATAGCCCGTAGCAGCGAAAAGCTTGTCGCCTGCAACGGCAAGGCCACCGCCGGAGATTCCGCCGCCAGCATCAAAGCTCGCCGTCAGGTCGGTCGACCATAGAGTCCCCCCACCGGTCGAGGTCGCGACGACGGTAGTCCCGGCGTCGATCGTGAAGATCCGGCCGCCAGACACCACCGGCG
Source organism: Rhodobacter sp. (assembly GCA_013821825.1). GTDB lineage: Bacteria > Pseudomonadota > Alphaproteobacteria > Rhodobacterales > Rhodobacteraceae > Tabrizicola. The sequence continues at coordinate 20,926 of PNJK01000023.1, read as the reverse complement.
CAGCGGCGATGCGGTTCTTGCGGCTGCTGCCGGCCCCGATGTTCGCGGTCCAGACCCGGACAGGTGCCGCCGAAAGCGCTGCATGCGGCATCAGGTGGCGGGCGTTTCCGGCCCGGTGCGTCCATTCGCCCGAAGAGGTCGCCGCGGGCAGCGAGATCGGCAGGCTCTGGTTTTCCGCTTCACCTGCTGCAACCGGCGCGGGCTGGCCTTCCACGGGAACGCTGTCTTCCAGTGCCGCCCGGATCGGGAAACGTTCCCCCTGCAGGATCACCTCGCGCTGGCCGCAGGAGGCCAAAAGCGCAAGAAGTCCGGCGCCTGCCACTGCCTTGCCCGCATACCGCCGGATCATCATGCCTGCCACCTGAAGCCTTTCCCTTGCGCCATGTCCGCGCCTCAACCTGACGTGCTAACGGGCAACGTACCGCCAAGCGCCGTGACCATCTGACCCAGCCTGGCGCGCAACGCGCCCGAAGCCTCCTGATCCTGGATCAGCGTGGACATCGCGGCAATGGCCTCGTCTGTCTTGCCCTCTTCGACCAGAAGATAGGCGAGTTGTTCCTCGGCCAGAGGCCGATAGGGGCGGCCAGCACCAGCGATGCCCTGCAAGGCCGCCCGCCGGTCGGCCAGAGGCATTTCGGCCCCTGCAACCAGCACCCGGCGCAGCACGGCGAGGTCACGATAGCCGGGCGACAATGTCGCATCGGTCGCCACCTTTTCCAAAGCAGCCAGCGTGGCAGCGCGGTCCTCGTCCGGGTCGGACGCGAGGATCAGTTGCAGCAGCGCCGTCTGTTCGGCATCGCTGGGGATCGCTGCCAGGGCCGTGCGGCGTTCCTCCGGCGTGCCGGTGTCCAGCGCGTCGATGATGGCGTCTCCGAAGGCCTGGGCCCGGGCCTCGGCACGGGATCTGGACCATTCGGTCCAGGCGGCGCCGCCAACCAGCGCCACGACGACCACGCCGCCGATCCAGCCATACTTGCGGAACAGGCCGAAGAGCCGATCACGGCGCACTTCTTCGGTGACTTCTTCGATGAAACTGTCGGGATTGCTCAACGCCCTAGCCCCTGTGCTCTTGCCTTTGTCTTCGGTTTTGTCCGTCTTACAGGCAAAGGCGCCGGGTTGCCAAGCCCCGCCCCACCCGCCGGTCGGGTCAGAATTCCGTGGGCAGCCCCAGAACGCGGCGGAACGCCGGAATCCACTCGACATATTCCTGCGGCAGCATGCCATAGGCATACATTCTGCCCAAGCTCTGCCTGGATAATGGCGACGCGCCCGTAACTGATCGACAGGCTGCGATACCAGACCGGCTTGCCCGAATCCTGCTGCGACAGCCAGTCACGCAGGGCGGGCCCGTCCAGATGGCTTTTCAACGCCGCTGCAATGTGGCCCATGGCGGCCTGCGGATTGCCAAGCCGTTCCAGCGCCAGACCAAGGTCGTTGGCCCGGGCAGTGCTGAACCGGTCGATTTCCAGAAGCGCACTTCCCGCGGCGACCATGGCTCGGAAGCTAAAGACGGAAGGAAGACGAGAAGAAGACAGAAAGAAGATACGGACGATGCCACTAAGCCATTGGATTAACGCCCAGATCGCCGCAGTGCTGGATTTGCTTGGACGCCAAGCTCACCCCCGCCCGGCGCAGGTCGCGGTTCGTTTCGACGAAGACCTCGAAGTCCAGCATTTCCAGCAGGTCTTCCATCGCCCGGGCATCATTCGCCCGATTGGTAAAGGGCCGGACCAGGGCGTAATCCTCGGCCGCAAGCACCAGCGCCACGCGCTTTTCCGCAAGCGCGCCAGTCACCAGCCCAAGCCAGATCCGCACTCCAAGACCCAGGCGTCACAGCTTCGCCCAACTCCTTTGGGATGGCGGCGGAATGATGAACTCTGACCGGGAGATCAAAGGAAAAGGCCTGTCATCCTCAACCGTTCACGCGCCCATCAATTCTTCGGCGCATAGCGGTAATTGTCGTCCAGCGGCAGGTCGGCCGAGACATAGGCACGCTTTGCTCCGGCCAGTTCAGTGACGGGGCTGACGAAATCCTCGGCCTCCTTAACCTGCCGCATCCACATTGCCGCATAGGCCCCGTTACGCCGCAGAAGTTCGTCGTGCTGGCCGCGTTCGATGACCTGCCCGTCCTCCATCACCAGGATCTGGTCGGCGTCCGCGATGGTTGACAGCCGGTGCGCAATGGTGATGACGCTGCGCCCTTGCCCCATCTCGTGCAACGAGTCCTGAATTGACTGCTCGGTCTGGGTGTCAAGCGCGCTCGTCGCTTCGTCCAGGATCAGGATTGGCGGGTTCTTCAGCAGGGTGCGCGCGATGCCCACCCGCTGCTTTTCGCCGCCAGAGAGCTTCAGCCCGCGTTCCCCGACCCTTGTCTCGTACCCGTCGGGCAGGCGCATGACGAAATCATGGATGCGCGCAGCCTTGGCGGCGGCGACCACTTCAGCTTCGGTCGCTTCATCCTTGCCGTAGGCGATGTTGTAGCCGATCGTGTCGTTGAAAAGCACCGTGTCCTGCGGCACGACACCGATCTGGGCATGCAGTGACGTCTGCGTCACCTCGCGGATGTCCTGCCCGTCGATCCGGATCGCGCCTTCTGTCACGTCATAAAAGCGGAACAGCAACCGCGCGATGGTGGATTTGCCAGAGCCGGAAGTGCCGACAAGCGCCACCTTCTCGCCCGGGGCCACGCGGAGGCTGATTCCCTTCAGGATCTCGCGCTCGGCCTCATAGTGGAACCGCACATCTTCAAAGACGATCTCGCCCTTGGTTACCCGCAACGGCTGTGCCCCCGGCATATCGGTGACTTCGGCGGGCTGGCCCAGAAGCCCGAACATCTCGCCCATGTCGACCAGTGCCTGCCGGATTTCCCGATAGACCGTGCCAAGAAAGTTCAGCGGCAGGGTGATCTGGATCATGTAGGCGTTGACCATGACGAAATCGCCCACGGTCAGGGTGCCCGCCTGCACGCCAAACGCGCTCATCACCATGACGATCACAAGGCCCGAGGTGATGAGAAAGCTTTGCCCGACGTTCAGGAAGCTGAGCGAAAGCCCGGTCTTGACCGCTGCCGTCTCATACTGGCGCATGGCGCTGTCGTAGCGGTCGGCTTCCCGCTGTTCGGCGTTGAAATACTTGACGGTTTCGAAGTTGAGAAGACTGTCTATCGCCTTCTGGTTGGCGTCGGTGTCCTGATCGTTCATCTCGCGGCGCAGCTTTACGCGCCATTCGGTGACCTTGAAGGTAAAAGCCACATAAAGCGCGATGGTGACAAGGACGACAGCGGCATATTCCCAGCCGAACACCAGCGCGAAGATCACCGACACCATGGCCAGTTCCAGGATCAGTGGCCCGATGGAGAACAGCAGAAAGCGCAACAGGAAGTCGACGCCCTTTACCCCCCGCTCGATGATCCGGGACAGGCCGCCGGTCTTGCGCGTGATGTGGTAGCGCAAGGAGAGGCGATGGATATGGGCGAAGGTCTCGATCGCCAGGCGTCGGATCGCGCGCTGGCCGACCCGGACAAAGACCGCGTCGCGCAATTCGGCAAACAGCACCGCGCCAAGCCGCGCCATCCCGTAGGCGACAACCAGCCCTGCCGCCCCAAGGCCCAGAACCGTCCCGGTATCGGGCGTGGCCCCTGACAGTTGATCGACCGCCAGCTTGTAGATCCAGGGTGTCGTGACGGACACGAGCTTGGTCACCAGCAGGAAGAGCAGCGCCAGAAGGACCCGGCGTTTCACCCAGGCCTGCCCTTCAGGCCAGAGATAGGGCACCACCCGACGCAGGGTTGCCAACGCCGAGGCGGGCTTTGCGGGCATATCGGCAGAGGTCGCAGTGGATCGGCGCATCATCACTTCCGGCTTGGGCCTCGCAAACTTGATGTTGCGGGGTAGGACTCTTTCGGCTAGGGTTATTTCAACTATTCTTTAATAGTTGAACGATGGAGCGAAGTAAAGTGGATCGCGGTCGGGTTCTTGCAGCTCTTTCGGCGCTGGCGCATGAGACCCGGCTGGACCTTATCCGTCTGCTGATGCCGACGGGTGATGCAGGTATGCCCGCCGGAGCGATTGCGCAAGCCCTGGGCGTTACCGCGCCGCGCCTGTCGTTCCACTTGTCAGCGCTGGAGCAGGCCGGACTCCTGCGCGCGCGCAAGGTGGCGCGCAATGTGATCTACAGCGTCGACACCACCGAAATCGGACTGACGATCTCGTATCTGCTGAACGATTGCTGCCGCGACCACCCTGAGGTGCTGGCCGCATGTGCCCTCGGTCGCAAACAAAATCCAGCCGGTCAGGGCGGGGCAGCAGCGCCCTCCGGAACGGCAAAGACCTGACCGGGGTAGATCAGGTCGGGATCCTTGATCTTGTCGCGGTTGGCCTCAAACACCTGCACGTACATCACGCCATAGCCATAGCGTTCCTGCGCGATGCCCCAAAGGGTGAAGCCAGGCTGCACGGTGACCGTGACCGGAGGCGGCGCGGTGGACGCGGCGACGGCGACCGGCTCCCCGGCGGGCGCTTCACCATTCTCGACCCCGGCGGTGGCTGATGCATCCGGCGCAACAGCGTCAGCCTCTGGCGCCGGGTCGGCGGGCGGTTCGGGCACTTCTGCTGCGGCCACTTCCACTTCTGTGCTGGCGTCTGGTGCAGGCACCTCGGGGGCAACCTCTGTCACGGTCCCTGCCTCGGTCTCCGGTTGCGGGTCCGGCCCGGCTGCAGCCTGCCCGGCGACAGCGGCCAGCGCCTCCAGCGTCTCGCGCTTGAACGGCGTCTCGAAGCGCGAGGTGACCTTGCCGGACGCATCCAGCTGATCTGCCCGCAGGATGTATATCCCCGGCGATGTTTCCCCCAGCGTCGCCAGCCAGCGCCCATCGTCCGGCACCGTCACTATCGCTTTCTCGCTGTTGTCAATGTAAAGCCGGATGGTAGAGCCCGCCATCCCGCGGCCGCCAACCTGAACCTCGCCCTCGGGTGAATAGGCAATCGTGTCGACCATCACATTGGACGACAGGATCGGATCAGCCGCCGCGCCATCCTGAAGCACGACAGGCCCTTCATCGGTCAGCAGCAGTGCCGCCGGAGCCGCCGCCACCTCGACTTCCTTTGGCTCATCGGCTGCCTCGGGTTCTGCGGGCGGTTCGGTTTCGGCAAGTTCAGCCTCTTCTGGCGCGGCTTCGACGGGCAACGCCACTTCTGGCTCAGCCAACGCCAGTTCCGGCCCTGCGATCGGCGCCAAGGCCACTATTTCGGTGGAAACAACCTTGTCGCCCCCCTGCGGCGTCATGGTCAGCCTCAAGAGGCTGGGCTGGTCATTTGGCGGCAGAGTGAAGAGGATCGCGAATTCACCCGACGCGCCAGCCTCGCCCACGGCAACAGCCGCCCCGTCCACCAGAACCTCGACCCGTGCCTCGGGCACGGCCAGTCCCGCGACCACCGCCTCACCTTCCGGTGAGACGCGCCAGGTGTCGATCTTCGGCAGCCCCGACGTCACAGGTTCGGCAGGGGCCGCCTCGGTCTCCGCCGCCGGCGCTTCCGCCAGCGGTGCCACTGCCGCCGTTCCTTCTGGTTCGGGCGCAGTCACTTCGACCACGGGCGGCGGCGCAGGACGGCTTGCCTGCCAGCCAAAATATCCGGCCGCGATGACCAGCACCAATCCAACCCCAAGGACAATCAACCGCATTCCCGGGCCCATGGACTTCCAAGTCGACATCCGCTTCATCCCCCACAGCCGAGCGGCCCTGACCCGCGCGACTTTCCTTGTCGTCAGGAATCTTTATATCTCACCGCAAAGCAACCGTTTTCGGGGCAAGGCATGACCAACACGTCCATCTCCGTCTTTTGCGGCTCCCGGTCGGGCGCGCAGCCTATGTTCAGGCCGCACGGGAGATGGGCGCGGCAATTGCCAGCAACGGCTGGCGGCTGGTCTATGGCGCGGGCGACGTGGGCCTGATGGGCGAAGTAGCGCGATCGGCCATCAGCGCTGGTGCCATCAGCCTTGGCGTCATCCCGGTCCACCTGCTTGGCCGCGAAAAGGGCAAGCGCGACCTCTCGACCCTGATCATCACCGAGGACATGCACGAGCGCAAGAAAGTCATGTTCATGAATTCGGACGCGGTGGTGGTCCTGCCGGGCGGCGCCGGGTCGCTGGACGAGTTCTTCGAGGTGCTGACCTGGGCGCAGATCGGCCTGCACGGAAAGCCGATCTTCCTGCTGGACGTGGACGGCTATTGGCAGCCGTTGCTGGCCCTGATCGACCATGTGATCGCCGAAGGCTTCGCCGACGCGGCCCTGCGCAGCCACTTCGCCGTTGCGGCGGATGTAGGCGCGCTTGAAACCGCCCTGAAATCCCGGCTGGCGCAATAGGAAAGGCCGCCGCAACACCCGCGACGGCCTTCCTTCGTTCGCTTGACGGCGACTTTACAGCTTGGCAGCTACAGCTTCCCAGTTCACCAGCTTTTCGAGGAAGTTGGAAAGGTAAGCCGGGCGCTTGTTGCGGAAGTCGATGTAGTAGCTGTGCTCCCACACATCGCAACCCAGAAGCGCGGTCTGGCCGAAGCACAGCGGGTTCACGCCGTTTTCGGTCTTGGTGACCTTGAGGCTCCCGTCCTTGTCCCTCACCAGCCAGGCCCAGCCCGAGCCGAACTGGCCCGCCCCGGCGGCGGCAAAATCGTCCTTGAACTTCTGGACCGAGCCGAAACTTTCGGTCAGCGCCTTTTCCAGCGCGCCCGGCATTTTCTTGGCTTCGCCCGGACCCATCACCTCCCAGAAGAGGTTGTGGTTCCAGTGCTGGCTTGCGTTGTTGAAGATCCCGTTCTGCGCCACGGCCCCCGCCTGATAGGTGCCGCGCACGATGTCTTCCAGCGACTTTGCTTCCCACTCGGTCCCGGCGATCAGCTTGTTGCCGTTGTCGACATAGGCCTTGTGGTGCAGGTCGTGATGATATTCGAGCGTTTCCTTGGACATGCCAAGTGCTGCCAGCGCATCATGCGCATAGGGAAGGTCGGGAAGGGTAAAGGCCATTTGGCGCACTCCTGTTGGATGGAAAGGGCTACACCCGAATAAGGGGGCAAGCGGCGCCAAGGTCAAGACCGCGCCGCTATCTGACGGGCTCCCCCGGCGGGTTCAGCCTCAACCCGTCATCCGCTTGCAGGTTCCCTGGGAGGTGAAGTTGTTTGAATACCCCAAAGCCCGGCCCACCAAGGACGCCGAAAGGCTGCTCTTCTGGACCGAAACGCGGTAGTGCACCTTCTCGTAGTCGTTCACCGTCGATTCTTGCATGATCGTCCAGGAAACCGATAGTTTCTTGTCATTCTCTTCTGCGATCTTCCCTTCGATCGGTCCACCCTCTGTGTACTGGATGAACGGTTCGACGACAGTCACGGTATCGCTTCCGGTCTCTCGCGCCATCATGACAACGTCTGGCAAGTAACCCAAGTTATTCGCCCTGGCCGGGAAGTCGCATTCGTACACTTCGCGTGCCAGGCTTGGCGTCGCAATGAAGACGGCCGCAACAACGGCGAACAGGCTTCTGGACTCAAACAACAATTCGGCCTGTTCCTGCAATGAAATAGCACTGGCAAAGCATCTGTTTCCCAGCACGTCAAAGTCAACCGGAACACTTGCCCGACCTCGTCACTTCTTGCTTTTGGTCGGTATGGGTCAGGTCAAGCCAACTCGCTGCCCTGCATGGCTGAATGGCGAAGCAGACCCATCACATACCCAGCGACCGACCGGAAGCAGACGACAGTGAATCCGCCGTCCTGCTGCCAGAACGCCACGGCCACCTGCGCCGCGCGGGTGCGGCGCAGTTCTCCCGGCGCCATCAGGTCAAGGTCGGCGGGCGCCAGCTTGCGCAGGACGTCGGCGGCCTTTTCGCCTTCGACGCGAAAGACGGCGCGGGCGTCAGAGACGTCCACGGCAAGATGGTGTTGACCGGCCAAGGCCAACGCAATCGCTGCCAGCGCCTTCGGAACCTCGGCGTAGGGCATTACCAGAAGGTATTCGTCGGGGCTCATCCAGCCGCAGGCCTTGTCGCCAGCAACCTCGATCCGGCGCTGCGCCGGAACTTTGGTGCCAACGGCGGTCTTGATCGCCTTATCAAAGGCTTTCAATCCCTTGCCGCGCAAAGTTATCATCCCGACAGGCCCGATTTCCCGGATATCGGCAAAGCCGGTGAAGCGGGCGCCGCCCAAAGCGGATACCGGATCAGACATTCTGCTTCTCCCCGTCCTTGTCAAAGAACACCGCGTCGCGGACCCGAGCCTTGACCGTACCGCCACTGACCGTGTTGAACTCCACCACCTCTCCCATCCGTGTCGGACCATGCCTCAAGAGGCCCATCGCAATGCCGCGTCTCAAGGTCGGGGAATAGTAGGTTGAGGTCACACGACCTTGGGTATTTCGCTGGCCGTTGCCGTTGGTGCCATCGGCGACGATGTAGCTGCCGTCGGGGATCACTGAACCGTCAAGCGTTTCAAATCCCGCAAGTTTCCAGCGGTCAGTGCTGGCAAGATAGCTACGCTCCTGGCCGCGTTTACCAAGGTAGTCGGTCTTCTTCTTGGAAATCGCCCAGTCGAGGCCGAGATCTTGGGGTATCACGGTACCGTCCGTTTCGTCCCCGATCATGATGAAGCCCTTTTCCGCCCGCATCACATGCAATGCTTCGGTTCCGTAAGGCATTGCACCCAAAGCCTTTCCTGCTTCCATGCAGGCAGCCCAGAATGCGGCGCCTCGGCTGGCGGGGATGGCGATTTCATAGGAAAGCTCGCCCGAGAAGCTGATCCGATAAACCCGGACCGGAAAGCCGCCAAGCGTGCCGTCCGCCCATTGCATGAACGGGAGCGATTCCCTGGAAACGTCCATTCCGCCAAGAACTTGCAGCAGTTTCCTTGCGTTCGGGCCGACGACGGCAACCTGCGCGTACTGTTCGGTAACGTTCGCGGTATAGACCTGCCAGTCCCACCATTCGCACTGGAGCCAGTCTTCCATCCACGCGTGGATGCGGTCGGCACCACCAGATGTTGTGTGGCAAAGCCAGGTGTCTTCGTCGATCCGCGCGACCACGCCGTCATCCGACAGAAAGCCTTGTTCGTTGCACATCAGGCCATAGCGGCACTTGCCTACGGGCAGTGTGCTCATCACGCCGGTATACAACATGTCGAGGAATTTGCCCGCATCCGGGCCCTTGACGATGATCTTGCCAAGGGTCGAGGCGTCCAGCAGGCCAAGGTTCGACCGGGTGTTCAGAACCTCGCGGTGGACGGCCTGTTCATGGGTTTCACCTGCCCGGGGGAAGCAGTATGGCCGGCGCCAGAGGCCGACAGGCTCGAAGTAAGCGCCTGATTTCTCGTGGCTTTCATGCATCGGCGTGCGGCGGAGCGGCTGGAAGATCTCGCCGCGCGATTCACCGGCCAGCGCGCCGATGGTGACGGGGGTGTAGGGCGGGCGGAAGGTGGTGGTGCCCACTTGGGGAATCTCTTGACCCAACGCATCAGCAAGCACGGCGAGACCGTTGATGTTGCTTAGTTTTCCCTGATCGGTTGCCATGCCAAGCGTCGTATAGCGCTTGGTGTGTTCGACCGATTGATAGCCTTCGCGGGCCGCAAGCTGCACGTCGGAGACCTTCACATCGTTCTGGTAGTCCAGCCACATCTTGGAGCGCATGGCGATCGGCGCGCCCTGCGGCATGACCCAGATCGGGGGGATGGTTACCGAAGTGCTGACTGTCTTCCTTGCGTCTTCCTTGCGTCTTCCTTTGGTCTCTACGCCGGCAGAGACATCCGCCGCGAGAATCGACCCCAGGTCAAGGTGCCCGGCAGCAGCGCCGACGACCTCGACCATGGCACTGCCGTCGTGGTTCAACGGCGGGCGGGACGGATCGGGGACGAAGGCCGAGATGGCTTCATCCCACAAGAGCTTGCCGCCGCAATGGCTGTAAAGGTGGACGACGGGCGACCAGCCGCCGGACATGGCGACGGCATCGCAGTCGATCTCTTCCAGCACCGCCCCCTCGCCCGCCTGGGCGCAGATGGCGACGCCGGTGACGCGCTTGCCACCCTTGACCTTGGCGATGGCGCGGCCGGTCAGCACGCGGATGCCAGCCGCACGGGCGGTTTCGGGCAAAGCGCCGGTCGCGTCATCCCGGGCGTCAAGGACCGCGGGCACGTCCAGCCCGGCGGCCTTGAGCGCGAGGGCGGTCAGATAGGCGCTGTCGTTGTTGGTGACGACCACGGTCCGGTCACCCGGAGAGACGGCGTAACCCGCCACGAAATCGCGCACCGCACCGGCCAGCATCACGCCGGGGATGTCGTTGCCGGCAAAGCTGAGCGGCCGTTCGATGGCACCGGTGGCGGTGATGATCCTGCCGGCCCGGATGCGCCAGAGCCGGTGCTTCGGGCGGCCATCGCCGGGCGTGTGGTCGGCGACGCGTTCATCGGCCAGCACATAGCCGTGATCATAGACCCCGGCCCCGGTGGTACGGGTGCGGATGGTCACGTTGTCCATGGCGCGCAGGCCGGCCTCGACGGCATCGAGCCATGCCTCGACGGGCTTGCCTTCAACCTCGGTCTCGTCAACCGGGCTGCGACCGCCCAGCTGCGGCGACTGTTCCAGAAGGATGACCCGCCCGCCGCCCTTGGCTGCCGCGCGCGCTGCCATCAGACCGGCGACGCCGCCGCCGACAATCAGCACGTCACAGAAGGCATAGGCCTGTTCGTAGCGGTCGGCGTCGCCGGTCGTCGGCGCTTTGCCCAGCCCGGCCGAGCGGCGGATGATGGGCTCGAAGACGTGTTTCCAGAACGGGCGCGGGTGGATGAAGGTCTTGTAGTAGAACCCGGACGGCAGGAAGCGGGCGGCGTAGTTGTTCAACACGCCCACGTCGAATTCAAGGCTGGGCCAGTGATTCTGGCTGGTGGATTCCAGACCGTCGAAAAGCTCGGTCACCGTGGTGCGCTGGTTCGGCTCCAGCCGGGCGCCCGACCCAAGGTTGACCAGTGCGTTTGGCTCTTCCGGCCCCGAGGCGACGATGCCGCGCGGGCGGTGGTACTTGAAGCTGCGGCCCACAAGCATCTGGTCATTGGCCAGAAGCGCCGAGGCAAGGGTATCCCCCTGATAGCCGCGCAGGCGCTTGCCGTTGAAGGTGAATTCGACTGCGGCGGTCCGGTCGATCAGACGGCCGCCCTTGGCAAGACGCGTGCTCATTCCGGGGCCTTTCCGTCGGGTTGCCAGTCAGGTTGCCAATTGGGTCGGCGTGCCTGGATCTTTGCGATGATGTCGGCGGGCGGCGCGCTGACCTGCGCCGGGTAGGTGCCGAACACCTCCAGCGTGGCGGTGCAGCGGGCGGCGAGGAACCATTTGCCGCAGCCATAGGTGTGCCGCCAGCGTTCGAAATGCACGCCCTTGGGGTTCTTGCGAGCGAACATGTAAGCCTCGAACTCTTCGGGCGAGGCACCGGGGCCGAAGCGCTTCAGATGCGCCTCGTAGCCGGGGGAAAGCTCGGTTTCATCGGCCATCACACCGCAGTAGGGGCATTCGAGGGTTAGCATCTACGCAACTCCTTGCCGATCTCTTTGGCACAGGGGAGGGCAATCTCTATGTCATCCCGATGAAGTGCGACGATCCTGTCCCTATGACCCCGACCGAGTCTGTGCTCCTTGCGACCGTCCTCGGCCTTATCGTCGTTGTCTTCTTGATCGCGGTCTATTTCGACCTTCGAAAGCAGGAAAGAGATCGACCGAAGGAAAACTGGCGGGGTCCGTTTCCGGTTCGCTACTTCAAGCACCTGGCGGGCAAGCTCTTGGACGGCCTGCCTGGGATCTCTTGATCGGTCAGAGGAATCCCGTCCCATCAGTGCGCCACCCCGGCGGCGACGGATTCGTCGATGAACTGGCCTTCCTTGAAGCGCCACATGTTGAATGCCTCCGCCAGCGGCCCCGGTTCGCCCTTGGCCATCAGTTCGGCCATCGCCCAGCCGGAGCCGGGGATCGACTTGAAGCCGCCGGTGCCCCAGCCGCAGTTGATGAAGCAGTTGCCCAAGGGCGTCTTCGAAATGAGGGGCGAGCGGTCGCCGGTCATGTCGACGATGCCGCCCCATTGCCGCAGCATCTTGAGGCGCGAGATGATCGGGAAGGTCTCGACCAGGGCGCGGAGGGTTTCCTCGATATGGTGGAAGCTGCCGCGCTGGGTGTAGTTGTTGAACCCGTCGGTGCCGCCGCCGATCACCATCTCGCCCTTGTCGGATTGCGACATGTAGCCGTGGACGGTGTTGGCCATCACCACCACGTCCATGCAAGGCTTGATCGGTTCCGAGACGAGGGCCTGCAGCGCCACAGCCTCGATCGGCAGGCGGAAGCCCGCCATCTCGGCCAGCTGGCCCGAATGGCCGGCGACGACCATGCCAAGCTTCTTGCAGCCGATGAAGCCCTTGGCGGTATCGACCCCGGTGACCTTGCCGCCTTCAGAGCGCACGCCGGTGACTTCGCAGTTCTGGATGATGTGCATGCCCATGGCCGAGCAGGCGCGGGCATAGGCCCAGGCGACCGCGTCATGCCGGCCGGTGCCGCCGCGCGCCTGCCAGAGCGCGCCGAGGACAGGGTAACGGGGGCCGTCGATGTTCAGGATCGGGCACAGCTCCTTTACCCGTTCGGGCGTGATGAATTCGGTGGCCACCCCTTGCAGCGCATTGGCGTGCTGGGTGCGCAGGTAGCCCCGCACCTCGTGATGGGTCTGGGCCAGCATCATCACGCCACGGGGGCTGAACATGATGTTGTAGTTCAGGTCCTGGCTCAGCGTCTCATACAGGGAGCGCGACTTTTCGTAGATCGCGGCGGAGGGGTCCTGCAGGTAGTTCGACCGGATGATCGTGGTGTTGCGCCCGGTGTTGCCGCCGCCAAGCCAGCCCTTTTCGATGATCGCGACATTGGTGATGCCGAAATTCTTGCCAAGGTAATAGGCGGTTGCCAGCCCATGCCCGCCCGCGCCCACGATGATCACGTCATAGGCGGACTTCGGTTCCGGCGAGGCCCAGGCGCGCTCCCATCCCATGTGATACCGCAAAGCCTCGCGGGCGATGGCAAAGACCGAATAGCGCTTCATCGGGGCCTCTTCACAGGGGGTAGCCTTGGCCAGTGGGCCGGCTGTCATCTTCTGGAACGGTTGCCGGTTATAGCCGCGCACGGCAGCGGCACAATCGGGAAATTTGCGACATCTGCCAAGCTGTCGCAGGTGGGCGGAGGAATTGGGTAGCCGAGTGGGGGCGCTGCTGCGGCTTAATGCCCCTTTCTTGCGCGGGGCGGAACGACTACATCGGGGGACACTCAGGATAGGGCAGGAACGGGCGTTTGATGGCGAATGCGGGCTTCTGGGCGGTGGCTTTGGCACTTGCCACCATAGTCACGGCGGTTCTGGTCTCGGCGTTGCGGCGCGGACGGGCGGTTGAATTGCCGGTTGCGGCGGATCTGGCGATCTACAAGGACCAAATGGCCGAGATCGACCGCGATCTCGCGCGGGGCACGATCACGGCGGATGAGGCTGCACGACTGCGCGGTGAAGTGGGTCGCCGGGTGCTGGACGCCGACCGCGCCAAAGCTGCGGGCAGCGCGGCCGTCGGGTCCGTGCAGCCGGCGGGCGGCTTGCCGTGGCTGGCAGTGGCGGTTCTGGTGACGGTGGTGCTGGCCGGGTCTGCCCTCGCCTATTGGCGTATCGGCACGCCGGGCTATCCCGACATGCCGCTGCGGGCGCGGCTTGCCAACCTTGATGCCGGTATTGCCGGGCGGCCTTCGCAGGCCAAGGAACTGGCGCAGCTTGGCATTGTCATCGACGCCGCGGCGGATGCGAAACTGAAGGCGGAACTGGCGTCCGAGACCGATCCGGACCGCTTGCGTCAGGCGTTCTCGTCGCGGTTCGGCGCGGGCGAGATGCGCAGCGCGGTCCTGACCGTCGAGCGGCTGCTTGAGGTGGCTGGGCCGGACGCGACGGCGGCGGACCACACCAACCATGCGGTGGCGCTGGTAGCCGAGGCGCAGGGCTACGTCTCGCCCGAGGCCGAGGCTGCGCTGCGCGCGGCGCTGACGCTGGACCTGACCAATGAGGTCGCGCGCTATCTGGTGGGCGAGATGTTCCTGCAGGGCGGGCGCTTCGATCAGGCCTTCCGGTTCTGGCGGCCGCTGGCCGAGGGCGGCGATCCGGCGGCGCCCTGGATCGCGGCGATCCGCGAGCGGATCGAGAGGGTGGCGGGGCTGGCGGGCATTCCCTATCAGCTGCCCGAAGCCGCGGCTCCGGGTGCGGGGCTTGCGGGGCCAAGTGCCGGCGACGTGGCTGCAGCGGCCGAGATGACGCCGGAGGATCGGCAGGCGATGATCGAGGGCATGGTGGCGCAGTTGTCCGACAGGCTGGCCACCAATGGCGGGTCGGTCGAGGACTGGGACCGGCTGATCCGGTCGCTGGCCGTGCTGGAGCGGCTGGATGAGGCGCAAACGATCTATGACGAGGCGAAGGTGCGGTTCGAGGGTCGTCTGGCGGAGCTTTCCTTCCTGCGGCTGGCGGCGGTGGAAAGCGGGTTGAACCCGTGATCCTGACCACCATCGAGGAGTTTGCCGCCGCCTTGCCGCCAAACCGGGCAATTGCCGGGCTGGACCTTGGCGACAAGACCATCGGGGTCGCGGTCTCGGACCTGCGGCGCATTGTGGCGACGCCGGTCGAGGTGATCCGGCGCGAGAAGTTCACCCTGGATGCGGCGCGGCTGCTGGAGCTGCTGACGGCCCGTGGAGTGTCGGGGATCCTGTTGGGTCTGCCGCTCAACATGGACGGATCAAGCGGACCAAGGGTGCAGGCGACGCAGGCTTTCGCGCGCAATCTGGAAAAGCTGACCGCCCTGCCGATCGGCTTTTGGGACGAGCGGCTGTCGACGGTTGCGGCAGAAAGGGCACTGCTTGAGGCGGATACGTCGCGGAAGCGTCGCAAAGAGGTGATCGATCAGGTGGCGGCGGGCTATATCCTGCAAGGCGCGCTGGACCGGATGGCGCATATGGGACGGGAGCGGAACGGGTGAAGGACGATGTCTGGAAGCGCGACGAGATCGCCTCGCCTTGCGTCAAGCTGTGCGTGGTCCATCCCGAAGCGCGGATCTGCGTCGGCTGCCTGCGCAGCATCGACGAGATTACCCAATGGTCGAAGCTGGGCCATGAGGCGCGGGCTGCGGTGATGGCCGAATTGCCCGGCCGCGCACACCTCTTGGCCAAGCGGCGCGGTGGGCGCATGGCCCGGCTGGAGCGCTGATCCCCAACGTTTTCACGCGGAGCGCCTGCGGCGCAGCTCCGTGAGGTCGCCTGCGCGGCTTTGGCCGCTTGGCTCCGTCGGGGTTTCACCCCCGAACCCCCGGAAGTCTGTGAAACGTGCAAGTCAGGGGGCTGTCAGCCACCCCTCCACACTCGGCAGTTGCGGGCGCAGATAGGCGATCATCCGGCCTTCGGGCGGCGCGGTGTCGCCCGGCGCCCACGCAGCGACGCCATGCAGAGTGAGGCGGTGGAGCAGCGTGGCCTCCCCCGGCCGGGCGGGAAGCGTGATCCGGCGGCAGGTGACGAAGACCTCGCGGCGGGCGGCCTGATAGGCATCGGTAACGTCGATGTCGCCCCAGATGTCCGGCGGATGCGGCGCGAGAGCCCTGGAAAGGGCCGCGCGGAGGATATGGTGGCTGCCCTCCCAGACCGTCAGGGGTGCGGCAGTGGTGTCGTTCAGAGGCAGGCCAAGGATCCAGGCATGCGGCTCTTTCACCATGCGGGCCTTTTCGGGGCCGATGGGCAGAAGGCCGTCAAGATGGGCTGCATCGCGGTCACGGCGGTAGGCGAAGGCGGCGGGGGATTCATCGGGCGAGGGCCGGGGATAGCCGGGGCGGATTACCGAAAGCTGGGCGCGGTGCAGGGGTTCGGGCGGCAGGGACAGTACCTGCCACGGAAAGGGCGTGCCGTCGATGCTGCCATCGGGGGCATTCGGCAGGGCATCGACGCCGACGAACCAGGTGCCGCCGCAGCGCCAGTCCTCGGCGGTGGCGGCAAGGGTTGCAAGGGCGGCGGCGCGGGCGGCATCGGCCCAGGCGCGGATCCCCGGATCGGGCCCGATGCGTTGCCAGCCGCGGCTCACCAGCCAAGCACCTTGCGCAGCATGTTCAGCGCGACCAGCGTCAGAAACACCGCGAAGGCCCGTTTCAGGGGCCTGGGGTTCATCGCATGCGCCAGCCGCACGCCAAGCGGCGTGGTCAGAAACGTGGTGCCGATGACGACGAGGAAGGCGGGCAGGTTCACCGCGCCGACGCTGTAGGGCGGCGCATCTGTCACGGGGAGGAGGAGGAAGCCCAGGACCGAGGGCACGGCAATCAGCACGCCGAAGCCGGACGCGGTGGCGACGGCGCGGTGGATCGGCATGCCATATAGCGTCATCAGGGGCACTCCGAAAGTGCCGCCACCGATGCCCATCATCGCCGAGAAGAACCCGACTGCGCCCGCAAGAGCGCTGCGCATCGGTTGCCGCGGCATCGCGGCGCCAAGCCGCCAGCTGTCGCGCCCGAAAGCCATCCAGAGCCCGGCCAGACCGGCCAGAAGCCCGAAAACCGCCTGAAGCGTGGCCGACGAAACCCGCGAGGCGATGAAAGTGCCGATGGCGGCGGCGATCACCAGGATCGGGCCCCACTCCTTCAGCACCTGCCAGTCGACCGCGCCCTTGCGGTTGTGGGCCGCGACCGAGCGCAGCGAAGTCACGATGATGGTGGCCAGCGAGGTCGCGACACAGACCTGCATCAGTTGGGGGCCGGCATAGCCGAGGGTTCCGAAGGCATAGAAGAACGCGGGGACAAGGACGATGCCGCCGCCGACGCCCAGAAGGCCGCCGATCACGCCTGCGAAGGCCCCGATCACCAGCAGGGCGGCGAGCATGGGGAGGAGGGTCGAGAGGTCGGGCATCGGGTGGGCCTTTCTGATCGCCCGACATTGCCCGCGCCGGTCGGGGGCCGCAAGGGCCTTAGCCCCCGTCCATGGTGGACAGGGGAAAGGGAGTAAGGAATTTCAAGGGGTTCAGTGTGGACGTTAGGGAATTTGTAAGGGTTTGGGATGAGGAGAATCGCGGTGAAGAGTGATGGATTGGGGAGACGACTGTGCTGGCGGAAGAGGCATGACGCGGGGCGGGCCTGCTGGAATGGTGCGTAAAGTCGCGCACCAAGTGTCGTATGAGCCACCAGCAATCGCGCTACCCCGACCCGCACCTGACCCTGTACCCCTGTCAACCAACGCGCTTCGCAGATAGCAAAGCCGTGACTGAAGCCCCTACACGGGAGACGATTTGGGGCGAGATCGGAGGTGAAAGCACACTCCTATTGATGCCTGCTCAATACATCTCGAAACGTTCACCAGCTTACTAGTTAGCTTTATTCAGCAAAGCTTCAATAATGAGCTTGCGATCTTCTGATGTCACGGGCGAACTGTTCGGGCGATCCGAAGCCATTTACACCGGCGTCGCAACAGCCAGGAAAGACCCTTCGTCGTCTTTGTGAAGTTCGCCTTGAAGATCAATTCGGCAATCGCCGACGTCAACTCTTGCCGTATCGCGACCAACCCGCCTGACCCTTCGATGCCTAGCGTCCTTCCGCCGAAATACTCTCGCAAGCCAGGCCACTGTGCTCACCTTTCTGAAACGTCTTTTTCCCGATTGAACGCCCGATTTTTTATCAGGCCGAAGGGTGAGCGCCAACCCACCTTCCAAGACGGTGTCGCGCAAAGCGCCCAGGCAATTCTATAGGTTCGGCAGTCGCGAGGTATGGCGGGTTGGCACCCGCCCTACAGGGTGCACTGCTTAAGCGGCAGCCAACCGCACCTCATCCAGCGCGCGGTCGAGGACGCTCAACCCTGCCCCTTCGCGGGACGCATTCTCGGAGAGGACCCTCCGCCAGGCCCTCGCCCCGGGTCTGCCGGTGAAGAGGCCGAGCATGTGGCGGGTGATCTGGTGGAGGCGGTCTCCCTGCGCCAGATGCTCGGTGATATAGGGGCGCATCGCGTCGACGACGGCATGGGCGTCGGGGGCGAAATCGTCACCCCAAAGCGCGTCCGCCCCGATCAGGACCGAAGCCGGGTCGTGATAGGCGGCGCGGCCGATCATCACGCCGTCAAGCCCGGCCTCAAGCAGCGACCTTGCCTGATCCAGCGAGGTGATGCCGCCGTTGACGCAGATGGTCAGGTCGGGAAAGCGCCGTTTCATGCGCAGGACAAGGTCGTGATCCAGTGGCGGAACCTCGCGATTCTCCTTGGGGGACAGGCCCTGAAGCCAGGCCTTGCGGGCGTGGACGATGACCTGGCGCACGCCTGCCCCGGCGATCGCCTCGATGAACCGGGGCAGGATGGTTTCAGGGTCCTGGTCGTCCACCCCGATCCGGCATTTGACCGTCACCGGCACGTCGGTTTCCGCGATCATGGCGCGGACGCAATCGGCGACCAGGTCCGGGCGTTCCATCAGGACCGCCCCGAAGCAGCCGGATTGCACCCGGTCCGAGGGGCAGCCGCAGTTCAGGTTGACCTCGTCATAGCGCCAGGGCCGCGACAGGCGCACGGCCTCTGCCAACTCGCCCGGGTCTGACCCGCCAAGTTGCAGCGCGACGGGATGTTCCTGCGGCGAATAGTCAAGCAAACGAGGTTTCGGCCCGTGGATGACCGCGGGCGCTGTCACCATCTCGGTGCAAAGCATCGCGCGGCGCGTCATCTGGCGGTGGAAGAACCGGCAGTGCCGGTCCGTCCAGTCCATCATCGGGGCGACAGAGAGGCGGTGGGCCTTGGCTTCAGGCATGGGATCCGGGTGCATGGGGCGGATGTCTGGGGTTTCGTGATGGCACAACTGGCCCGCAGGTTCCAGCCCGCGCTTGCCCCTTTGGCGGGCGCTGGGAGAGAACGATGGGGTTGACAGAGTTTGGATCGTTCCATTATGACAATTGGAACGATCTAAATTGGGGGAATCATGCGCTGGGCGCTGGTGGGGGCAAGCACGATCGCGGCGGAGCACATGCTGGGCGCTCTGCGGGGCGCGGGGCAGGAAGTGGCCGTGGTCCAAAGCACGACTGCAACCCGGGCCGGGGAATTTGCCAGGGCGCACGGCATTCCAGCCTTCGGAACTGACCTTGACCTGATCCTGTCGGATCGGGGGATTGGTGCGGTCTACATCTCCTCCACCAACGAAAAGCACCACGATCAGGCGCTGGCGGCGATTGCGGCGGGCAAACACGTCCTGTGCGAAAAACCCTTGGCGCTGGCGGTGGATCAGGCGGCGGAGATGGTCGCGGCAGCCAAGGCGAAAGGCGTGACTTTTGCCACCAACCACCATCTGCGCTGCTCGGGAAGCCACCGGACGGTGCGCGACCTGATCGCTGGCGGTCGCATCGGCCGGGTTCTGTCCCTGCGCCTTTTCCATGCGGTCCATCTGCCGGACCACCTGCGCGGCTGGCGGATCGACAATGCCGCAGCGGGCGGCGGCGTGATCCCCGACATAACCGTGCATGACGCCGATGTGGCGCGGTTCCTCCTGGGCGAAGACCCGGTGTCGGTGGTGGCGCAGATGACGGCCTCCGGCATGGGTCAGGGGGTGGAGGACAGCGTGATGTCGGTCTGGACCATGCCCTCGGGCGCGATGGTGATGGCACATGAAAGCTTTACCCATCCTTGCGCGGGATCGGGGCTTGAGGTGCACGGCACCGAAGGCTCGATCTTCGCGGCGGGCGTCATGACGCAACAGCCGGTGGGCGAGGTAGCGCTGGTCACGGCCAAGGGTCGTGACCTGATCCCCTACCCGGCCCATGATCTTTACGGTCAGGCAGTGCAGGATTTCCTCGCCGCCGTGGCTGGCCAGGGTCGGCCTGCGGCGGACGGGCCGGACGGCGTCGCCTCGCTGGCCGTGGCGCTGGCAGTGCGGCAGGCGGCACGGACCGGCGCGCGGCAGACAGTGAATTAAGGAGCGGCAGCATGACCAAACTTGTCCCTGCGGCAGTGGCAGTTGCACGGATCGCGGATGGCGCGGTGGTGACGGTGTCGTCTTCCTCGGCGCTTGGTTGTCCTGATCTTGTCTTGCAGGCCCTTGGCGAGCGTTTCCGCGAAACCGGCCACCCGCGCGGGCTGACGACGCTGCACCCGATCGCGGCGGGCGACATGTACGGGGTGAAGGGCATCGACTGGATCGCGCAGGACGGGCTTTTGTCCCGCGTGCTGGCGGGGTCCTACCCGTCTGGATCCTCGAACCTGCCGATGCCGGAAATCTGGAAGATGGTGGTCGAGGACCGGATCGCCGCCTACAACGTGCCCTCGGGCATCATGTACGACATGCACCGCGAGGCGGCGGCCCGGCGGCCCGGCGTGCTGACCAAGGTGGGTTTGCAGACCTTCGTCGACCCGGTCCGCGAGGGTTGCGCGATGAACGCCCGCGCCGCTGCCGCGCCCATCGTCAACCGGGTGGAGTTCGGCGGCGAGACCTGGCTGCACTTCCCCAACATCGCCCCCGATGTCTGCATCCTGCGCGCCACCACCGCGGACGAGCGGGGGAACCTGACCTACGAGCATGAGGGTGCCTATCTGGGCGGCCTTGAACAGGCGATTGCGACGCGCAACAACGGCGGGCTGGTGATCGCTCAGGTGTCCCGGGTGACCGCGAAGGGGTCGCTGCGACCGCATGACGTGCGGGTGCCGGGACATCTGGTCGATCTGGTCGTGATCGACCCCGACCAGAAGCAGACCTGCGAGACGCCCTATGACCCGGCAATTTCGGGGCAGATCCTGCGCCCGTGGTCGAGCTTTCATCTGGCCGAGCACGGGGTGGAAAAGGTCATCGCCCGCCGTGCGGCGCTGGAGCTGAAGGGCGGGATGACGGCGAACCTCGGCTTCGGGATCAGCGCCATGGTTCCCCGTATTCTT
>PNJK01000022.1 GCA_013821825.1 Rhodobacter sp. | reverse complement strand
AGACGCGTCGCGGGGGTGGGGTGCGGGGGGCAAAGCTGCGGCCGGGGGCCGCGACCGGCGTGATCTCGAAATACGAGGATCCGACAACCGCCATCGGGCTGAAGAGCAGCGGCTGGTCGGCGGCGACAAGCTGACATGTCCCATGTCCTGATCCCTCTTCGCACAAATTGTCCCGAATCAGGGGAGCGGCATGAAGCGCGTCTGCCTGCGCCCCCTGCGACGATCGTTCAGGGTGCGCCAGTCCGAAAAGGGTGGCGAGCAGAAGAAAGCTGCATAACAGGGTCATGATCGTCCGCATGGGCTGAGCATAACCTTCCGCCCCTCGATGCAGAATGATCACATCAGAGTTAGCGCCAAATTCCTCGCGGAATTGGCGAAAACACCACGCATTCACCTGTTTGTGACCCTTCAGCGATGCAAAGCTATTTGACCTTCCCATCTTGGAAGGCGACACAGCTTTCAAAAAAGAGGAGCAGACCATGAAATTCAGTCGACGACTTTTTGTTGCCGGAGCACTTGCTACGCCCTTCGTGACCGGTCGTGCAGCCTTTGCTTCGGAAGACAACCGGGGCCCGGTTCGCAACAACATCTCGGCCTTCCAGACCAACGAGTGGCAGGATCACTTTGACGCTCTCGGGGTGGGAATCATCATTGCCGACACGAACGCCCGCATTCTCCAGCAATGGACGAGCGATGGTCAGATGTATCTCTATCCAAGCTCTGTCCCGTTGTCGGACGAGTTGACCCGCCGGGGGTACACCGAGGTTGTCGAGAAAAGGGTAAACCCGAGTTGGGCACCGACGCCGTCGATGCGGGAGCGCAACCCGGAATGGCCGGCGTTCGTGCCTGGAGGCGACCCGAGCAACCCGCTTGGCACACGTGCCCTCTATCTGTCGTGGCAGTACTACCGGATTCATGGGACCCAAGACACGCGCAAGATCGGCCGCCGCTCGTCGAACGGCTGCATCGGGCTTTACAACGAGCACATCGAAGAGGTTTTCGACCGCACTCCGGTTGGAACGCAGGTCAAGCTGATCTGAACGGATGAAATCGAAGGCGACCCCATCGACCGCTCGGCAGGACCTGCCTGCAAGCAGGTTGCTGCGGTACGCGTCAATGCGGCTCCTGTCCGTCGTGCTGGTCCTGGCACTGGTGCTGGGACAGTGGGCAGAGGCCGGGTCGGTCGACGAACATCATGCCGACCTCTTGGTTGAGAACGCAGATGACTTCGAACCGGCGGCGGTGCCCGCTTGCCATCCCGGCGTCATCTGCACCGCCTTTGTCGTGCCCGAGGCTTTGGCGTCGAAGCTGCCCAATCCGGCAGTGGCTTTTCTTCTGCCCGGCCCCGCCCAGTCGCTGCGTCGTTTTGGCGGTCCGACCATCACGCTCCGTCCCCCTCGAAGCCTGGCGTGATTGTCGGGCCAAACGAACGTTCGAAGATTTGGCGGCGCAGTCTGAGCGGCTGACCCAAGTTCGATATCTTCTTAGCCTGACACAAGATACCCCTGCAGCGTGCGACCGGCTTGACCGGCTGGGCGTGGCTATCGATCAAAAAAAGAAACCAAGGCAGTCAGGCAGATGAAACCTCTATGGACGGGCGCGATAGCGCTTGCCGTCTCCGCGGTCTTGGCGGTGGCGTTGGCACATACGGGGCGACGGGTGTCGCCCTCGATCGGATGAACGGAATGACGGCAATGCGTGACACCATCGCGGAACTGGCACCGATGATGCAGGGCGCGGTCTCCTGCGACACTTTCATCGTCTCGGAGGGCGCAAGTGCCATTGCCGGCCACGCTGGCGAGATCATGCTGGCGCTGTTCCCAGACCCGTATTATCCGGTTTTCACCTATTCGTTCTACGCGGGCTTCACCGACCAGGATATTGCCGACTTGCGGGAGGCGTTCCGCACCGTTTCGCCCGCCGCGGAAGTCGCCCCTGCGCATGATGTGGAGTTTCCCTTCAGCTTCCGGTCGGGGTTGAAGCTTTGGCGCGCCGCTTACCTTGACCCGCCGACCACCGATGCGCTGATGGGCACATCCTTGCCCTGGAACCGAGGGCGCCTGCTGGTCGAAGGGGTGGCGCATTGCGCGGCCTGCCACACGGGCCGGACGCTTGCCGGTGGCCTGGACGAAGCCGCAAGCTTTGCCGGGAACGACAGCCTTCCCGGCGGCAGCAAAGCTCCGTCGATCCTGGTTGCCGACCTGGACGGACGAGAGTGGACAGTCGCGAACCTGGCTTATGCGCTCCAGTCGGGGCTGCTGCCCAACGGGGATGCCTTCGGTGGCAGCATGGCCGCGGTCGTGGCCGAGGGCACCTCGTACCTGACCGACGCCGACCGAGTGGCCATCGCAACCTACCCGCTCGACCCCGAGGGCACGGGCACGATCCCCACGCTCACCCCTCCAGCAACCGGCACACCGATGGCGGGCGTGGATCATTCGCGGATGGATATGACAAATGAAAACTAGAGTCTTGGCCATCTTGATCGCTGTTGGGTTCCTTGTCTTCGTCGGCACATTCATCTGGGCAGCACTCAGACCTCCGGCGGCGGAGCTGGCATCCACAGAAGGCATCGCACCAACGGCATCGGTTTCCGAAGCACTGTCGGATGGTCGCCTGGACGCCCAGATCTTTGCGCTCGGAAACCGCAATGTTCGACTCGAGATCCAGTTCATGCCCAACGCTGACGCGATCGAGACGGACCCCATGCGCCCGAACGTCTACTTCGCGATGGTCGGCATGAACATGAACGGGTTCGAACCGCCGCTTGAACTGGTCGAATCCGGCGTTTGGAGGGCCAATGTCAAACTGCCGATGGCCGGTCGCTGGGTCGTCAATGTCGGCATCGGCGAAGATTTCGCGGAGATGGAATTCGATGCCAAGTGATGCAGCAGGAATACTGGCACGGCACGAGGACGCCCTGCGCAGAGGGTTTCGCGGCACCGCCGTTGGCCTGGCGCTGTTTGCGGTCCTGGGCACAGTGACGGCGGTCTGGGCGAACCCCTTGTTTGTCCGCATGACGCCCATCGGCTCGTGGGAGTTCGGGGCCACTGTCCTGACGGCGTTGCTGGCCGGCGTGACGGCGGCGTTCTGGGTACCGCAGTGCACGTTGCGCGGATCCGGGACGGGCGGGATTGCCAGTTTCCTCGGGATCGCCTGTCCGGTATGCAACAAGGTGCTGATGCTTCTGTTCAGTGGACCAGCTTTGCTCGTCTGGTTCGACCCGATCAGGCCGTGGCTTGCCGCAGTGGGGGTGGTCATCATGGGCTTCGCGGCCCTAAGCACGTGGCGCAGATTTATCGTCCCCCGGAACAGCGGCGCGACAGTGCAGGAAAAGGTGGAATCAATGCAGGGAGAACTGAAATGACGATCTTGTCGGGTCAAGTCGGATCATTCCGTCGGCTTGTCCGAAAAGCTTCTGTTCGGCACGGGCTGACGGCCCTTGTCGCAGCGGGTCTGGTGGCGGGCTTTGCGACCGTCCACGCCGAGTGGAGCCCGATGCATCGCTGGAACCGCGCGATCGGGGATGCGTCGCTTGTGTTGGTTGCGCTGTCGGTGGGACTGGGCCCCCTCGCGCGCCTTCTGCGCCCGGCCCAGCAGCTGCTGCCGTTCCGCCGGGAGACGGGGATCCACGGCTGCCTTCTGGCTTTCGTGCATGCGGCAATAATCCTTGTCGGTTGGGTGCAGTGGGACCTGATGCGGCTTTTCGGATTCGAGTGGCATCCCGAACTCTTGGTATACGTCATGTTCCAGCCTGGGTTCGGGCTCGCCAATGCCATCGGGATCGCGGCACTGGTCCTCGCGGTGCTGCTGGCCGCAACTTCGAGCGATTTTGCGATGCGCCGACTTGGCCTGTCCGGCTGGAAGTTCCTGCAGATGGGCGTTCTCCCGCTCTGGTGGCTGACGGTGGCTCATGTCGCCTACTTCCTGTTCATGCACTTCCTGAGCTTCCACCGGGAAACGCCGGAGCCGAACCCGCTTCAATTCTGGTTCGTCGGGCTGGTGGTCTTGGTCTTTGGACTGCGGGCCGCAGCTTACCTGCGGACGATCCGCGCCAAGGGCGCTTCCGAACTGTCAGGGAGGGGGAGGAACCATGCGCCGGTCTGAACGTGATCTTGCACAGGCCGCACGGATGACCACGCGGCGGTCCCTGTTGCTCGGGGGGGCGATGACCTCGGTGGTCGGCCTGCTTGGTGTCCGGATGTGGCAACTGGGCGTCCGCGATGCCGAGCAATATTATCTTCTGGCTGAGGAAAACCGGATCAGCTTGAGGCTCGTGCGCCCTGACCGGGGGCGCATCTTCGACAGAGCCGGAAAGATCGTTGCGGACAACGAGCAGGCCTACCGCATCACGCTGGTGCCGGAAGAAGTCCGGGATGTCGACGGCGTTCTGGAGAAGCTGCAAGTGCTGCTAGGTCTGGACGCTGAGACTTTGGCGAAGATCCGTGAGCAGACCGACCGTGTTCAAGCCTTCGTTCCGATCACGGTGAAAGACCGGGTCACCTGGGAGGAACTGTCGATCGTCGCCCTGAATGCCCCGGCCCTGCCCGGCATCTACCCCGAGATGGTGCTGTCGCGGGTCTATCCTTTCGGCCCGGACTTCGCGCATCAGGTCGGCTATGTGGGACCGGTCAGTGAAAGCGATCTGACGGTCGCGGAAGGCGAATCTGATCCTCTCTTGCGCCTGCCCGACTATCAGATCGGCAAGACCGGGATCGAGCGCATCCGCGAGGGAGACCTGCGCGGAGAACCCGGGGCACAGCGCGTCGAGGTCAATGCCGGTGGCAGAACCATGCGCGAGCTGGCACTTGATCCGCCGGCCCCTGGTCCCGACATGCAGATCACGCTCGACCATCACTTGCAGAACTTCATGCGGGTGCGCCTTGAGGGGCAAAGCGCGGCGGCGATCGTTATGGACGTGACGAACGGTGATCTCCTCGGTTGCACTTCGGCACCCGCCTTCGACCCGAACCTCTTCGTCCGGGGAATTTCGAGCAAGGAGTACGGCGCGCTGCGCGACAACGAGTATCGTCCTCTCGCCGACAAGACCGTGCAGGGCGCCTATCCTCCTGGATCCACGATCAAGATGTCGAACGCGCTGGCCGCGCTGGAAACCGGTGTCATGGACCCCGAAGAAACGGTGACCTGCAGGGGCTTTGTCGAGATCTCTGGTCGCAGGTTCCATTGCTGGAAGACCGGCGGGCACGGGCGGGTGAACATGGTCGGCGCGCTGCGGGAATCCTGCGATGTCTACTTCTACGAAGTCGCGCAACGGATCGGGATCGACGGCATCTTCGCGATGAACGACCGTCTCGGACTGGGCAAGAAGTACGACCTCCCTCTCTCAGGCATAGTGCACGGCAACAACCCGACACGCGCCTGGAAGCAAGAGCGCTACGGGCAGGAGTGGTTGATCGGCGACACGATCAATGCCTCGATTGGGCAGGGTTACACCCTTGCTTCGCCGATCCAGCTTGCAACGATGACCGCGCGCCTGGCCTCGGGAACGGCGGTATTGCCGCGCCTTGTGCGCCCGCTTGGTGGGACCGGTCAGGAGGAACCAGCTGCGGCGTCGCTGGGGCTTTCGGCAGAGGCGCTTCAGATCGTGCGGCAGGGCATGTTCGAGGTCTCGAACCACGAGCGCGGGACGGCCTACGGGTCGCGGATCGCCGATGTGACAAAGGCCATGGCCGGGAAGACCGGGACGAGCCAGGTCTTTTCCATTACGGCGGCCGAGCGCGCCGCAGGTATCCGGTCACAAGAGGAATTGCCCTGGGACCAGCGAGACCACGCGCTGTTTGTGGCCTACGCACCCTTCGACGCGCCCCGATATGCAGTAACCGTCGTGGTGGAACATGGGGGTGGCGGGTCGACCGCAGCGGCGCCGATTGCGCGCGACATCATGCTTTTCGCACAGTATGGGGGCGTGCCCCCCGAAGATGCCTATCCGACAGCACAGAGGGCGCGGGTCCGGGAGGATCTGGGGCTCCTTTCCGAGCAGATACTCCCGCCGGATGGGGAGGCACCGATCACAGTGAGCCGGACGTGAGGGCGGCTATGCGAACACCTGGCAAGATGGAACTCGCCGCGGCCGCATGGGCTATGGCGGTCTTCTTGCTGTCCACGTCACAGGCGCGCGCCTTCTTTCACAGCGGCCCGGATCTTGAACAGGGCCGCGCGATCTACACCGCAAACTGCGCCTCCTGCCACGGCGCGAATCTCGAGGGACAACCGAACTGGCGAACAGGCAACGAGGACGGAACCTATCCCGCGCCGCCGCATGACGAGAACGGCCACACATGGCATCACGGCGACACCATGCTGTTCGACTATATCAAGCGCGGCGGGCAGGCGGCTCTGGACGATATGGGCGTCGACTTCCCCTCGGGCATGCCCGGCTTTGGCGGCCGCTTGACAGACGAGGAAATCAATGTGGTTCTGGACTACATCAAGTCCACCTGGCCCGAGGATATTCGGGCTCAGCAGGAAGAGCGCAGCACCCTCGAGGCCGGTGAGCCATGACCCCGGAACCGGACAAGGTTTCGCGGCACAGATTCGAGCTTGCCCCCTATAGTCAATTGAGGATGCATCCCTTAACAAAGCATTTGCCACAAGAAAGGTCTAACCGATGCGCGCCAAATTCCTGTTGCTTACCAGCGCCCTCTGGGTCTCGATTTCCGGCCCGTCATTCGCGCAGGAGATTTCCGATGAGCGGATCAAGGCTCTGGTGGCCGAGGCGCTGCGGGAGAACCCCGAGCTGATACTGGAGGCATTGCAGGCCCTCGAAGCGCGGCAAGCAGAAGCGCAAGAGGCCGCCGCGGCTGCGGTTCTGGCTAATCAGCGGGACATGCTGGAACGTGATCCCAACGCGCCGGTGCTGGGCAATCCCGACGGCGATGTCACGGTCGTGGAGTTCTTCGACTACAACTGCCCCTACTGCAAGCGGGCCATGCCGGAAGTCGACGCGCTGCTGGCCGAGGATGGAGGTGTCCGCCTGGCTCTGCGCGAGTGGCCGATATTGGGCGAAGGGTCGGTCTTCGCCGCCCGCGCCGCGCTCGCATCGCGGAAACAGGGCAAGTATATCGAGTTTCACAAAGCCCTCATGGGCATGCGCGGCAAGGTCGAGGCCGACTCGGTGCTGCGGGTTGCCGGCGAAATCGGATTGGATGTCGAAAAGCTGAAAGCCGACATGCAGGCGCCCGAGGTCGACGAGCATATCGCGACGTCGATGCGCCTGGCCGAGGCGCTTGGCTTCAATGGAACGCCTTCTTTTGTCGTGGGCGATCAGCTGATCCCGGGCTTCGTCCAAAAGGCGCAGTTGTCCGAAAGTGTGGCCGCCGCACGAGCCGCGGAATGAGCATCTTATTGCGGCGCGTTCCGGCAAGCCTTCGCCGATCCGCCTTCGCGGCATTGGCGGGGGGCAAGACCATATTCAGCGGCGTCGTCCGGGTGGCGGCGTTCTGGATGGTTCTGTCAGGGATCGCTTCTGCGCATTCGTTCACTGCCGCGCTTCTGGTCTTCGGCGAAAACCGTGAGGCAAGCCTCGCGGAAGCAGTCCGGGGTTTTCTGCTCGCGGCGGATGAGCGGGACGGGCACGCGAGCGAAACCTCTGACGGGCACTTGGGCGGGGTTGACGTGCAGATACTTCCTCTGCCGCGCGACGCCGCCGGGCTGGTCGAGGGCCTGATCGGCTCGCCGGTCGAGCCTGCCGATGTCGTCATCGTCCTTGGCCCCGAGCCCGCCGCCAGCGAAGCGGCGCGCGAGTATCTCTCGGCAAGCACCGTCCTCATGCAAGCGATGCTGCCCGAGGGATGGGACAGTGACGACCGGATGGACGACTTCGCGGCGCGCTACCGCCTCGCCTATGGCACGGCGCCTGGTGTGATGGCGGCCACGGCCTATTATGCTGCGCGACGGCTGGATGTCGCGGTCAGACCGCTTGACGGCGTAAGCCCGCAGGCTGCGCTGCAAGCCGCCTGGCAGTCAACCGAAGCCGGGCTGCCCTGACGGCAGCCCCGCGTCCTTGAGGAATGTCAGGCAGCCGGATAGCTGGTGAAGACGCTGCTGCTGCCGTCCAGACCGACGAGAAGAACGTCGTAGGCCTGGCGCGCGCTCTCCGGCCCCATGCCGGGCGAGCCCATCGGCATGCCCGGAACGGTAAGCCCGACCGCAGCGGGGCGTTCGGCGACCAGGCGACGGATATCGGCGGCGGGGACGTGGCCTTCGACGGTGTAGTCGCCGATGGTCGCAGTGTGACAGGAGGACAGCGCTTCCGGGATGCCGCGCTCGCGCTTGTAGATCGCGAGGTCTTCGACACTGCGCTCCTCGAAGCTGACATTGAAACCGTTGTCGCGAAGGTAACCGATCCAGGCATTGCAGCAGGGACAGCCGGGATCCTTGACCACATGGATCTGCTCATCCGCTTCGGCCAGCAATGGCGTGGCGGTGATGGCAATGAGACCCGGTCCCGCAAGGAGAATGGTACGGCGCGTTATTTTCATCGTAGACCTCGTTTCGCAATCTACGGGAAACATACTGCTGGCGGCCTCGCGTGGCGAGAGAAGTATCGCTCGTTGCGGGAATTATCACGCAGAAACTACTTAAGTCGTGGATCACCGGCCTGGACGAGAAGAACGCCGTGATTGTCGTCGGCATCATCGTCCGTGATCCGGCGGGTCCGGACGCCCGGCACATCGGCGAGAACTTCCATCATCCGCTTCGGGAACCACGTCAACGGCAGGCTCTCGAAACCGGGGACCCCCTCCAGCACGCGCGATATCGCAATGGTGCAGTTGGCCTTGGGCACCGCGCCATAGGCCATGGCACGTTGCATGACCAGGGCTGCAACTTCCGGAGAGACCTCGATCGTCTGCTCGACAACGTCGTAGGTCTCGCGGGCGTGATAGTCGATGTAGAAGTCCACCATCTTTGGCGTGATGCCGAAATGGACATCGTTGCGCTCGGGTATCTTCGGATGCCGCCAGGTGCCGGCCGGGTCGAACAGCACACGCTGCGAACCGTTGATCAGGAGGCCGGCATGCGCGCCAGCACCGCTGCGCGTCGAAAGCACGGTGTAGAGGGTAATCGACGTGGGGCCTGGGTGTTCGTAGCGCGCCGCCGCCACTGCCTCGTCCGGCGCCCAGATCGGTTCGGCACCACAGGCGCCAAGAGACAGGGTCGCCAAAAGGGCAAGCAGAAGTCGCTTCATGATTTATTCCCCACGCTTCTTGCAGGTTTCGCGGATTTCGTCCGAATTCCAGTAAACTCTTCGATATCTGACCAGGGCGTTATTGATTTTCGGCATTTCTTGCACAGCTTTAAGGTTTCGGCAGAGGGCCGGACACCAAACTGTCGGATGACGGCAAGTAACCAGGTTGATAAGAAAACTGTGATGGATGGTTCGTCGTTTCGCATTCGTGCCCTGATCCTCGGCGCCTATCTTCTGGCGGCGGTTCTGCCGATGCTTGCCTTGGCCGAAGGACGGCAGGAATCGCCGCCCGAACACGAGCAAATGATTGCAATGGCGGGCCACGTCGCACAGATGCCTGCGACCGAAAACTCCGCCGACACGGTTCAGCTCATGTTCTGTCAGCAGCACTGCTTTTCCGCAGCTGCGGCTTTCCCCGTTCCCAGCCCCGAAGCCGAAGCCATTGAACGCTCGGTTCTCGGCGACCTGAGAGGTGACCTGCTTGCCGCATCGCTGGCCATACCTCCTCCTGGCCCGCCTCCGAAACCCGGGCTGATCTGACCCGATGGTTCCGGTGCGCCGGAGCCTTCAGCCTGATTATTGTTGCGATACAGGAGAATTCGCATGACTACGCTTACTCGCCGCGGCTTTCTGGCCGTTTCAGCGGCCACGTCCGCCTCGCTCATCCTGCCTGCCCGCGCTTGGGCGGCTTCGGATGTCCTGTCCCTGCGCGCGACCACGCGTGTCCTTGACATCGGCGGCCGGGCGGCCACGGTGAAGGGCGCGGTGAACGCCGCCGGAGGCATCGGCCTGGTGCTTGACCCCGGCCAGCGCTTTCGCGTCGATCTGACGAACGAGCTGGCCGAAAACACGATCATCCACTGGCACGGGCAGATCCCGCCCAATGCCCAGGACGGCGTGCCCGACATCCCGATGTCGGCCATCGTCCCTGGCGAGACCCGCAGCTATGACTTTGCGGCCCGGCCCGGCACCCACTGGATGCACAGCCATATCGCGGTGCAGGAGATGGAACTGCTGGCCGCCCCGCTGATCGTTCGCACGCCCGAGGATGTTGCGGCCGATCGCCAGGAAGTGGTGCTGTTCCTGCACGACTTCTCGTTCCGCCCGGCGGCCGAGGTGCTGGCCGAGATCCTCGGCGGCGAAGCCATGGAAGGCATGGCCGGCATGGACATGGGCAATATGCAGGGCATGGACATGGGCAATATGCAGGGCATGGATATGGCCGGCATGGATATGAGCAACATGCAGGGCATGACCGGCATGGCTCCTGGCATGGAGATGGATCTCAACGACTTCAACTTCGATGCCTATCTTGCCAATGACCGCACGCTCGACGACCCCGAGGTGGTGCAGGTCGACAAGGGCGGACGGGTTCTGATCCGCGTGATCAACGCGGCGGCGGCGACCGTGTTCTGGATCGACACCGGCAGCCTGCCGGGTCGGCTGGTCGCGGTCGATGGCGAGCTGGTGAAACCCCTGCCTGGCAGCCGGTTCGGCGTGGCAATGGGCCAGCGGCTGGACATCGAGGTAGACGTGCCGGGTGATGGCGGGGCCTTCCCGATCCTTGCGCTGCGCGAAGGCGCGCGCGAGCGGACGGGGGTGATCCTTGCCACTCCTGGTGCCGCCGTGACCAGGATTGCCGGACTGGCCGACAGCGAGTATCCCGCCTTCAGCGGCGATCTGACGCAAGAAGCCGCGCTTCGCGCCGTCAATCCGCTGCCCGAACGTGCGCCGGTATCGCAACCGATGCTGATGCTGGGTGGCTCGATGATGCCCTATGTCTGGACCATCAACGGGCAGACCTGGGGCAGCCACATTCCGGTTACCGCCAAATCCGGCGAGCGTGTCGAGATCACCTTCCACAACATGTCGATGATGGGTCATCCGATGCACCTGCACGGCCACGCCTTCCAGGTGGTCGGTATTGGCGGGAACCGGTTCTCGGGTGCGGTGCGCGACACCGTCCACGTGGCGCCGATGAGCATGGTCACGGTCGCGGTGGATGCGGGCGAAGCGGCCCGCTGGATGCTGCACTGCCACCACATGCCCCACCTGGCGTCGGGCATGATGACCGAGTTCTCGGTTTCGGCGTAAGGCCCCTGCCGGATCCGCAGATTGTCTGCGGGTCCGGCTTTCTGCGAAGGGTGAGCCATATGTCCTTGCCGATCGGCCGCCGACCTCTGCTTGCCGGTCTTGCCGCTGCCCTGGTTGCGGGGTCCGCCGAGGCGCGTCCGCCATTCCGGCTTCGGAAAGACCCGCAGCCCTTGCTTTCGCCGCCGATCCTCGGTGAGGACGGAACCACGCGGGACCTTGAGGACTTTGCCGGACGTGTGATCCTTCTGAACATCTGGGCGACATGGTGCCCGCCCTGCCGCGAGGAGATGCCGACCCTCGACCGGCTTGAAGCGCGGCTGGGGGGCGGTGACTTTGCGGTGCTCCCGCTCTGCATCGACGCCGAGGGGATCGGCCGGGGTCGGCAGTTCTATGACGAGATCGGTCTTGCCAATCTGCCCCTCTACTGGGCGGACCCGATGCGGGTGCAACTGGCACTCGCCTTCATCGGGCTGCCGACGACGCTTCTGATCGACCGGGAATCACGCGAGATCGGGCGGCTTCGGGGTCCGTTCGTATGGGACAGCGAAGAAGCCGTTGAACAGATCGTGGCTGCTTTCTGAGCGTTCTTCCTTCTCCTGGCCCGAACGCCGTCGATCCCCACCAGTCCTTCGGAGACGAGGTGCGTCACACAGCCGGATAGCTGGTATAGACCTCCAGGCTGCCATCCTGTCGAACCAGCAGGACATCATGCGCATCGCGACCGTCTCCTGATCCCATCCCGGGTGAGCCATAGGGCATTCCGGGAACGGCGAGTCCGACTGCGTCGGGGCGCTCGGTCAGCAGCTTCCGGATATCCGCAGCGGGGACATGGCCTTCGAGCGCATAGCCGTCCACGGTTCCGGTGTGGCAGGAAAAAGCCTTTGCCGGGATGCCCTGATCCATCTTGAAGCGGATCAGCAGCGTTCCCATCGACACTTCATCCGTCACGGTGAAGCCTTGCTCGCGAAGATAGTCGACCCAGGCGTCGCAACATTCGCAACCCCGCCCCTTGACGACATGGATTGGCGGCTCTGCTTGCGATTGAGCCTTGGTGGCAGCGACCAGAGCCATGGCCGCTGCTGCGAGGATGACCTCACGACGTCCGATCTGATGTTCGCTCATCCCCGGTCCCCCCTCACCTGATTGATCTAAGTCCGTATCACGGCTCCGTTTTGCGACTGCGTCAAGATCGTCCGCCGAAGCAACACGCCCGCCCTATGGTCCATGGTGTAGTCGCCATCGTCCTTCTCGACGCGGCGACAGGTCGCGCGGGACTCTGAGGCCGCCCGTGCCACTTCATCGGCCGATCCCGTCAACCC
This sequence comes from Rhodobacter sp., assembly GCA_013821825.1. Taxonomy (GTDB): domain Bacteria; phylum Pseudomonadota; class Alphaproteobacteria; order Rhodobacterales; family Rhodobacteraceae; genus Tabrizicola. The sequence continues at coordinate 33,420 of PNJK01000022.1, read as the reverse complement.
CACGATGCGCGGATCGAAGTTCCGACGCGGTCTGAAGGGTATCAGGCGTGTCACGTTCAGGATCTACCGAAATCAGCGCAGTCATCAGCCGATCCAGTCTGCGGGTCGGACAGACCGGCCGCGATGGTCGGTCAGTTGCCAGGTCATCCCGCCGATCGGCAAGGGCAGGGCTGAATTGGCGGCAGACCGATTGCGGGTGCGAAAGGCACCGACGCCCGGCATGCAGGCGATGGCTCTGGACACTCCCACCGCTCCGAGGATTATTGCCCTGCGTCGGCGCAATCCGGACCCTCCGCGCGCAGGGAAAGGACCTCGACGTTCACCGTGACTTCGCCAGCCTTCTCGAAAGACAGTGTGACCGGGAAGCTGTCGCCCTCCTTCAGGGCAGTGGTCAGTCCCATCAGCATGCCATGGTAACCACCCGGCGAGAGCTGCACGCTCTGGCCGGCCGGCACGGGGATCGACATGGCATGCGGCATCGACGCAACGCCATCCTGTATGACGGTTTCGTGGAGCATCGGCATCCCGGCAACAGGGCTAGCAATGCCAAGCAACGCATCGTCTGTCGATCCGGTGTTGGTGATCACCACATAGAAAACGCCCGGCCGCCCGGCGCCGATCGTCGCCTTGGACCATGCGTTTTCAACAGTCAGATCGCCGACAACCACGGTTTCGCAGGCCATCGCTGCTGGCGCGGTCAGTGCGAGGGCCGCTGCAAGAAGGAAGTGGTTCATGGGTCAGAATCTCGATTGAAGGTCGGAGAGGATTTCGGCGGCAGGCGTGCCAAAGCCAAACTGGCGGAGCCACTCACCGTTCGGGTCGATCAGAAAGAGTCCGGGACTATGCGCCATGGTGTAGCCGTCGGGGGCAGAAGAGTCGGTCTCACGCCCGTAAAAGATCTTGAAGCTCGCGGCCGCCGAACGTGTGTCCGCCTCGCTTCCGGCCAGACCGAGGATCGAGGGATGAAAGGCCGTGGTGTATTCGGCCAGACCAAGCTGCCTGTCCCGGTCTGGATCGATCGAAATGAAGATCGGCTGGACCAATGCGGCGTCCGACCCGAGGTCATCCATGATCTGCGCGACTTCCGAGAGCGTGGTCGGACAGACGTCGGGACAGCTCGTGAAACCAAAGAACACGAGAAGGAACTTTCCGCGGAACTCGGCAGTCGTTCTGACACGACCTTCGCTGTCTGCAAGCGTGAAAGAGGGTGTGAAGGCCGGACCAGCCACCGCCTTGCCGTCGGTTGCAGACGACCACCGTAGCGCCGCGAAAGCGATGGCAGCCGCCGCAGCAGCGACCCAAAGAATGATTTGCAGGTGACTGAGGCGCATGAAGACAGTCCAGAGGAAGAGAACATCCCGACGTCTGGAACCTCGAGCAACTAGAGGTTCAAGCGACATCGGTGTGAGGATTTCACGACCGGCGAGGTTTCGCCGATCAAGACGCCCCAAGATACCTTGCGAGTGCGATACCGAAGATAGTCCCGAACAGCCCTAACGCAATGGCGAAGCCTGCTCCGTACTGCAGGCGGTCCAGGGTCTTTCCGCCGCGCTGCCGTGCGACGAGATATCCCCAGGCAAACCCGATTACCCCGAATATCGGCCCGATCATGTCGATGTTCCCTTCAGGTAGGCCTGTTGCCGCCGGCCCCAGTAACCACAGACGCCCCATGAAACGAGCACGTGTTGGAGAACGGTCCAGTCTCCGAAACGGGCGTAGAGGGTCGGCGGCAGCGGGCGGGGCATGCGTCTATTGATGACGCCCGACGTCTCGATATCCAGCATGGCCAAAGTTGCGCCGTAGGCATCGACCACGGCCGGGATTCCGGTGTTCGCGGCCCGCACGAGTGGAAGGCCGTCTTCAATTGCCCGCATCCGGGCTGATGTGAGATGTTGCCATGGCCCCATGGAGGCACCGAACCACGCGTCGTTCGTTGCATTGAAGATCCGGTCCGGTCGAATCGCGTCGTCGACGACATGCCTGGGAAAGATGATCTCGCAGCCAATCGCGACCCCAGCGGAAGGATACGGGCCGAGAGCGAGGGTGCAGGGTCGCGGACCGGGCAAGAAATCGCCGAAGGATTGAACAAGACGCTGGAATGGCAAGAGATCTCGCCGTGGAATGTGTTTACCGAACGCCACAAGGAGATGTTTGGCGTGGCGGGCCAGGACGGTACCGTCAGGAGAGATGGCAATAACGGCATTTCGGCACTCCGTCCCGGCCGTTTCGGCCCCCCGCTCCGGACTGCCCGCCAACAACACGCCGGTCTCTGGCAAGAGCCAGCCAAGCATGACGCGTGCGCCAGTGTCTTCTGCGAGGGACCCCGGCCAGGCCGTTTCTGGCCAGAGCAGGATATCGTAATCGCCGGGGCGCGCAGAAAGCGCCGGAAGCCGGAGGATGTCCGCTTTTCGGGAGCCTTCGTCCCACTTGGCACTTTGCGGGATGTTCGGTTGAACGACGCGGAACTTTCCGTCAGGCGTAAAGAAGGCCAGTCCGGCAAGCGCAGCGCTCAGCACCAGAGGATAACCCAGCCCATAATTCCCGACCTCGGAGGACGCTTGCGCTGCAATCAACCAGTCGGCCAGCGTGTAGGCGGCAAGGTTCCACGGAAACCCGGTGAGAGCATGTCCGCGCAGCCATTTCATGGCGGTCCAGCCTGTCGCGATCCAGACCGCCAGCGGCAATCCGGCGCGCTCCATCCGCGCCGCCAAATTGCGGGCCAAGGCGCGAAAGACTGACAGGAGAGCGGCAAGGCCAAGAACCGCGGGCAGAGCCAACCATCCGAACCGGTCCGCTTCGACCTGGAAGCTTTCGGTGATCCACAAGAGCCCGGGAACAAATCGACCGAGGCCAAGGACGTAGCCGAAGCCTGAAGCTTTGAATGCAGACTGGCCCAGCGGGAGGACAGCCAGCAGGCCGAAAGCGACCAGGGCAAGCGGCGCAACAGAGTGAGGCGGCAAAGCAATAATCAGGCTGATGCCGGCAGCGGTCGCGAGAAGGAGCCCAACCAAAGCTCTCCGTGGCAAAGTGTTCTGTAGCTTCCGTTCTTCCATGATTTGCAGTGGTTGCGGCCTCCCTTTCCGGACTGCAGCTAATCTCTTCGGCTGCCAGAGATGCAAGTTCGACGATGCGGCCTCACGCCATTGTCAGAAGGCGCGCCTGTCGAACCCCGGGGCCGGTTCGGACCGCGCATTGGTGCTACGTCAGGCTCGACAAGCTTGTGGCCACAAAATCACGGGGTCACGTGGACTTGACTGGACATTGCGGCCGGAATTTGACCGATTCCAAGCTTGGAGTGCTCCCGATGGTTTGAGGGGCAAGGTTCTTTTTCGAAAGCGAAGCTGATGCCCGATCGACGCCAATTTCTGATGGCCACTGCCGCGCTGATTTCCTCACCGGCTTTGGCTGCATCGAATTTCCAGGACCAGTGGGACGCCTGGGACGCCGAGGTGACGCCGCCCGGCTATGACCCGGCAACCACGAATCCCTGGGGCCTGAATCCGCGCCTGTTGCCGACACGCGTCGAGGCCCGCCCCGGGCTGGTTCCCGGCGACATCCATGTGGATGCGATTGCCCGGTATCTTTACCACATCATGCCGGATGGGACAGCGATGCGCTATGGCGTCGCCATCGGTCGTGGCGGGCTCTACGAGCCGGGCACCTACACCGTGGGGCGCAAGGCGAAATGGCCCAGGTGGACGCCCACGCCGCAAATGATCGCGCGTGAGCCAGAGATCTACGCGAAATTCGCCGGCGGGGTGGAGCCAGGCCCGACCAACGCCCTGGGATCGCGCGCGCTTTATCTTTACCTCGGCGACCGTGACACCTATCTGCGGATCCATGGCACGCCCGTTCCGCGCTCGATCGGCAGTCGGGCAAGTTCTGGCTGTGTGCGCATGGTCATGCCGCACATCAACGAGTTGTACGATCAGGTCCAGCTTGGCGTGACGGCCTATCTTTATCCCGCCGAAGAAGGCAACAAGGTGAGCAGCGCCTGAGCGGCGTCTCTTGACGCCGATAAAGGCGAAGTGTTTCGGTCTGAAAGATCTGCCGCCAGGCCCGAAGGTTGCAACGCCTGCAGGCGTTCAACCCGTGGCGTCGGGTTTGATTGCGGCCTGCGTGCAGATCGGTCGGCCCGCCTTTGAGCGCAGAGGCAGCATCATCGTCTCGACAGGCCCAACATAGCGGTACCAGTAGCAACCGTCCTCGGGTCGAAGGGTCACTTCCTGCAGGTTCTGGTAGGGGGCCGCAAGTGCGGCGACTTCCTCCGGCAGTTCCTTGAGATAGCCGGTCTCCTTGTCTATGGCCTGATTTATCGGGGCAGCGCATGCGCCGAGCGTCAGGAGCGCAATACCAAGAAAGGTTGGCCGACGCAGTTTCACGACAACGGTCGTCGTGGCGCCAATCGGTCTGGAGGTGTCACCTGGAATTGCTGACCTGCAATTGTCAATCGTTTGCATCGGATATCCCTGTTTCTTGTGTAGCCGCGAGCATCGTCGGGCCGGTACGACTTTGGCTTGGCGCCGGATGAATCATACTTTGATCAGCGCTGCTGTCACATACATGAAAGCGATACCCCCAAGGAAGCCGCTGAGAACTGCTGGAGAGATCAGGATCGCTTGCCGATCACTGTTCTGACGCTGCAGATAGGCCGTGACTTCGACCATGACTTGCAGGATTGCGCCGCCACCGACCGCTAGTACGAAAGCCGACCACTGCGGCGCGTAGGCGAGGCTGCCAACCCAGATGCCAAGCACTGCCGGTCCACCCGCCAGCAGCGTCAGCGCAGCAAAGCTCCAGAGCGGCGGGCGGATGCGCAGCATCGGGGCGGCGATGCCGATGCCTTCGGTCACGTTGTGCAGCGCAAAGCCGAGGACGAGGAAAGTACCCAGCCCCGCCGCACCCGCGGCGAATGCGCCACCGATGGCCAGCCCCTCGCCGAAGTTGTGCAACCCGATGCCGAGCGCGATATAGAAAGCCAGCGCCATCCCCTCGGGCCGTCCGCGCCAGCGCCCGATGGCCATCAACAACAGGAAACTGGCCAGCGCCGACAGCCACACCATGGCCGAGCCCTGGAACATCGCCGCCGCCTCGGCAGCCAGTTCAACGGCCTCGGCCATCGTGTCCAGAAGCAGGAAGGCCAGCATGCCCACCGTCAGCGCGAGCACGAAGTTCATGCCAGAGGTGCCAAAGCCCCGCATGGCAGGGTAGAACATCAGACCGAGAGCCACCGGCAGCAGGCCGACCAGCGCGCCGACCAGCGCCTGTATGCGGAGTTGACCGGCAGATGCCTTTGGTGTGGGCACCGCCACGGCAATCTCGTGCTCGAAGACCGTGCCGGTATTCGACAAAAGGGCAACGCGGTGCGCCTCGCCCAGAACCCAGGGGTAGGGGATCTGCACCCAGACAGCGCCGCCGCGTGGGATCGGGCCCGGCGGGCTCTGGGTGAAGGTCCAGTAGGCGTCATCGACAGCAACCTGAGCGATCTGCATCGCCTCCGACCCGCCCGCCCGCACCAGAATCTGGATACCGGACGTGTCGAGGATCGTGCGCTCCACCGTCAGGGACTCGACAGGCGGCGCGCCGTTGTTGAAGCTGCGAAGCGGATCGAGCGAGGCGATCCAGACGAAAGACCCAAGAATGGCTGCCAGCGGCAGAAGCACCAGCAAAAGCCGGGTCATGGCGGGGCGGATTGGCTGGCTCTCGTCGCTCATGCCTCTGGCCCCCGAACGTCGAACATGCCGACCCACCCCAGTTCGGTGAACTCGGCCTGGTGGGCGTGGAACATGTAGAGGCCGTCCTCGTGCTCGGCGAAGCTGAACTCGAGGATGCCGCGCTGCGCCTGGCATTGCATGATCAGATCGACGGTTCGCAGGGTCGGCGTCAGCGTCGTGCCGGTGTCGTAGTAGTCGAAGAAATTGCCGTGCAGGTGGAACGAGTTGATCGGGTCGAATTCGGTCACGTTGACAAGATAGACCCGCACAGGTCGTGTCTTGTCGATGCGGATCGGCACGTTCATGTAGGTCTGGCCCACCGTGTTGACGGCATAGACCTCATTGCCACCATCGAAATTGGTGTCGAAGGCGTTCATCACCATCGCCAACTCCTGCCAGCGTGCATTCTCGGGGCTGCCCAGCACGCGCGACGCCGCAACGGCGGAAAGTGCCGGGTCAGACTGACGCGATGGGTCGGGGTCGATGACGAAGAGGCCGTACATGCCTTTGTGCATGTGCCGCTTCAGCGGCAGGGCATGGCAGTGGTAAAGATGGCAGCCGAATGGCTTGGCATCGAACTCGTAGACGAACTCCTCGCCCGGGCCGATCAATCCCGCGCCGGGCACGCCGTCCATCCGCGCCGAGTGGATGCCATGGAAGTGCATGGAATGCGGGTGCGAGCCCAGGTTGCGGAAGACGATCCGAAGCTTTTCGCCTTCTCTCGCACGCAGCGCCGGACCGGGCACACGGCCGTTGTAGGTCCAGGCGGGAAAGAAGATGCCGGGGGCGATTTCGATTTCCTTGTCGATGGCCTCGACCTCGAAGGTGCGCAGGGTGCGGCCATCGGGAAGCATCTTGGTCGTACCGATGTCCCAGTCGGTCAGCATCGGTGTCGGGTCGAAGCCATTCCGGGCGTGATCGACGCTGCCGACCGTTGTCATGTTGCCATGCGCCATGCCGGGCATCGGTGCGGCGTAAGGATCGACCGACATTGCCGACATATCCTGTCCGGCCATCGGGTCGGGGGCGGTCTGGGACCGCGCCGCACCGACGGCGATGGCAGCGCCACCGGCAGCGGCCAGGCCCGCGACGAGCAAGGCACGCCGTGACGGATCAACCGAGGTGTCGTCGTTAGCAGGCATGGATCGAACTTCCCAGTCGGGCACCAAAGTCTTGGCGCGAAATGTTAGACAAGGCTATAAATCCGCCAGCAGGGTTTGCTTGTCAACCAGGATCATGCAAGACTGCGCCGAAGATGCGCGATGATCCTCATGAAGCCCTGCCCGCTGTCAGTGACGACCGCTCCCCCGACCTGCGCGTGGGGGCATTTCAGGGTGTGCGCGCTGCGCGGCGCAACGAGCTGGCGGAAGACTACGTCGAACTGATCGCCGAGCTGATCCACATGCAGGGCGAGGCGCGCCCGGTGGACATCGCTGCAAGCCTCGGGGTGAAGGTACCTACCGTGAGCAAGACCCTCGACCGACTGTCGCGCGAGGGCCTGATCACCCGCGCGAAGTATCGTTCGGTCTTTCTGACCGAGGAAGGTCGTGCGCTGGCGAAGGAATGCCGGCGGCGGCACGAGATCGTCCTGCGCTTTCTCATCAGCCTCGGCCTCGACCCCGAGACGGCAGAGCGCGACGCCGAAGGCATCGAGCATCACGTCAGCGAGCGGACACTGGCCCTGTTCTCGGCCTTCGCGAACCGGTCCTGATCGCCGGGCCCGACCAGGGCTTGACCATCAAGGACCGGTAATCGCATCGAGCACCGGGCAGTCGGGGACGTCGGCGCCCGAACATCGCGATGCAGTCTCGGCCAGCACGGCTTCGATCCGCGCCAGATCCGCGATCTTGGCCCTGACATCGGCAAGGTGGCGTTCGGTACGCTCCTTCACCTCTGCGCAGGTGGGTGCGGCGCCGTCCTCTAGGCCCAGAAGCCCGCGGACGTCTTCCGTCGAGAAGCCGAGTTCGCGGGCACGCAGGATGAAGCGCAGGCGCGTGGCGTGTGCTGCAGAGTAGACGCGGTAGCCGGCATTGGTCCGGGGCGGGTCGGGCAACAGGCCGGTCTTCTCGTAATGGCGGATCGTCTCGATGTTGCAGCCGGTCGCCCGGGCCAGGTCGCCGCGTGTGACTCCGGTCTCGCCCTTGTGATCCGACACGCGGTTTTCCCTCTTGAGCCTGTAGCTGCTACAGACCCTACACCCATCGTCAACCACAGGCGAGAGGTGCGCGGCATGGCGCTGACAGACGACGGGACTGACAGCGTGGGAACGGATTTTCCGACCCGCAAGGGCTGGCTGGCGGCAGGCGGGGTGCTGGGTGCCATTCTCACCTCGGCCTGTTGCATCGGGCCGCTGGTTCTGCTGAGCCTCGGCGTCTCCGGCGCCTGGATCGGCAACCTGACGGCGCTGCAACCCTACAATCCGGTCTTCGCGGTGGTCGCGCTCGGCTTCATCGCGGCCGGGTTCCGGCAGGTGTATTTCCGCAAGCCGACCGTCTGCGCGCCCGGCACCTTGTGTGCAACGCCCGTCTCGGCGCGGATCACCAAGACCGCGCTCTGGGCGTCCCTCATCCTTGTTGTCGCTACGCTCACCATCGGCTGGTGGGCCCCGCTTCTTTACTGACCCCGAAAGGACAGCCTCATGCAGAAGACCCTTGCGCTCGCCCTGTTCGGCCTGACCGCCGCAGCGTCGCTCACTGCCGTCCCGACCGCCGCGCAGACAGTCGCCACAGAGCAGACCGTGACCTTCGCAATCGACAACATGACCTGCGCGCTTTGTCCCGTAACCGTGAAGCGCGCGATGGAGGGCGTCGCGGGCGTCCGCGTCGTCGAGATCGACTTCGAGGCCCGCACGGCAACGGTGATCTTCGACACCGCCGCGACCAGCGCCGAGGCCATCGCGGCCGCCTCGGCCAATGCGGGCTACCCGGCGCGCGCAAAAGGGTAGTGGGAATGGCCGGCAAACCGATCCTGCAGTCGACTCTGACCTGTCCTGAATGCGGCCACCAGTCCATAGAAGACATGCCCACGGACGCCTGTGTGTATTTCCACGTCTGTGCCTCCTGCGGGGTCAGGCTGCGTCCGAAGGACGGAGATTGCTGCGTGTTCTGTTCCTACGGGGATGTAGCCTGCCCGCTGATTCAGGCCGAGCGGGGCTGTTGCGGTGCATGAAGCGCAGGCATCGGGCACAGTCTGGGGGATGGGCTCCATCAGCCAATGGGCGCGGTCGAGGTCAGCAACAAAAGGTGGTCTCGATCGGCCTGTCGGCGAGCACCGGAGCGGCGATCGTGAAAAGCAGGACAGGTTCGGTCATGCTGCGGCCCGCCACTCCGACGCTTCGCAAGAACAGCGCCAGATAGCCGAAAAGAAGGGCCAGCGCGGCCCAGCCGAAACCCGAGTTCATTGTGTCACACCTCGCGTTCCGGGTTGAAGCGCAAGAGCCGCAGCGCGTTCAGCGTCACCAGCACGGTGGCCCCGGTGTCGGCCAGGATCGCGATCCAGAGGCCGGTCAGCCCCAGCACCGAGGTCACAAGGAACACCGCCTTCAACCCCAGCGCGATGGTCACGTTCTGACGGATGGTGGCCATCGCCCCGCGCGACAGGCGGATCGTGGCGGGAATGTCGGTCACCCGGTCGCGCAGGATCGCCGCATCGGCGGTTTCCAGTGCCACATCGGTGCCCGACCCCATCGCCACGCCGACCGAGGCCTGCTTCAGCGCGGGCGCGTCGTTGATGCCATCGCCGATCATCATCACACCGCCGTGATCGCTCATGTCCTTGATGGTCTTGAGCTTGTCCTGCGGCATCATGTCGGCCTGAAACTCGATGCCCAGGCCGCCGGCTATGGCCGCCGCCGTCCGCGGGTTGTCGCCGGTCAGCATGACCGGCGTGATGCCCATGGCCTTCAGTTGCCGCACCGCCTCCGGGGCGTCGGCGCGTGGCTCGTCGCGCACGGCAATCAGTCCGAGCGGGGTCTTTTCGCGGAACACGGCGACGGCGGTCTTGCCCGCGTCCTCGAACACAGCGGCCTGCCGCATGCCAAGACCATCCAGCCCGCCATTCTCCGTCGCGTAACGCGGCGAGGCCACCCAGGCGGGTGCATCGCCGACGGTAGCGACGACACCCCTGCCCATCAATGCCTTGGCATCCCGTGACGGCAGCGCGGCGACACCCGCCTCCTTGGCCTCTTTCAGAATGGCAATGGCAAGCGGATGGCTCGATCCGGTTTCCACGCCCGCCGCCACGGCGAGGAGTTCCGCCTGGGTCGTCGTGCCGAAGGTAACAAGGTCGGTGACCTTCGGCCGTCCGTGCGTCAAGGTGCCGGTCTTGTCAAAGGCGATGCGGCTGACCTTGGCCGCCGCCTCGATCACCGCGCCGCCCTTCATCAGCATCCCGCGCCGCGCCCCGGTGGACATCGCCGAGGCGATGGAGGCGGGCACCGAGATGACCAGCGCACAGGGGCAGCCGATCAAGAGCAGCGCCAGACCGCGATAGATCCAGCTGTCCCAGGGCTGATCGAAGGCCAGCGGCGGCACCACGACGACCAGTGCCGCGACGGCGACGATGGCGGGCATGTACCAGCGGCTGAACCGGTCGATGAACCGCTCGGTCGGCGCGCGCGCCTCCTCGGCCTCCTCGACCAGACGGATGATGCGGGCGATGGTGTTGTCCGCAGGCCCCTTGGTGACCCTGACCCGCAAGGCGGCCTCGGTGTTGATCGAGCCCGCAAACACGGAATCCCCCGGCCCCCGCGTCCTCGGCACGCTTTCGCCGGTCACCGGGCTTTCATCGACGCCAGAGGTGCCGTCGGCGATCTCGCCATCCGCCGGAATGCGGTCGCCGGGACGCACCAGCACGGTCTGGCCCACCATCAGGCTGGCGGCGGGCACTTCGCGGGTGGCCTCGCCGGTGACGAGTTGTGCCGTCTTCGGCACCAGATTGGCCAGCGCCCGGATCCCGTCGCGCGCCTTGCCTGCGGCCACGCCCTCCAGCACTTCGCCCACGGCGAAGAGGAACACGACCAGCGCCGCCTCTTCGGCCGCGCCGATGAAGAGCGCGCCGATGGCGGCGACGGTCATCAGGCTTTCCATGGTGAAGGGCTGGCCCATCCGCAGGGCTGCCAGGGCGCGCTGCGCAATCGGGGCCGCGCCGATCAGGCAGGCCGCGATGAACGCCCATCTGCCGGTCTGCGGCGCGACGAGTTCAACCGCCCAGGCAGCGGCGAGCAGCACCGCGGTGAAGATGACATGCTTGCCCTTGCCGGTCTGATACCAGCGCTTGCCCCGGTCGGCGGGGTCGTCATGCACATGGCCGGGGCTGCCGTGGCCGGACTCGTCGCGCGTCACGGCGGCGTTGGCATTCGGGCCAGGGCCGTGCCCTTCGCGGCTGTCAATCTCGCCCGGCAGCACGAACTCCTTCTTCGCGGTGGCGGCGCGCGGCGTGATCTCATAGCCAAGCGCGCGGACGGTCTTCTCGATCCTGTCCCGCCCGGTCCGGGCCTCGTCCAGCGTCAGGCGCAGGCGCTCGGACATGATGGCGACCTCGACGCCGCTGACCCCCGGCAGACGCGACACCGCATCCTTGATCTTGGTCGCACAGGACCCGCAGTCCATGCCCGTCACCGTCCAGTCGCAGGCCGTTTCGCTTCTAGCTTCCGTCATCTTCTTCCCTTGTCCCCGAGGGGCAGTTGCCTTCATCGATTCGGGAACCTAATGTCTCCAGCAACTATAGCTTCAAGGGGAATCTGATGCTGACCATCGGAAAACTGGGGGCGCAGGCCGGGGTCAAGGTCCCGACCATCCGCTATTATGAACAAATCGGCTTGCTGCCGGAGGCCGACCGCAGCGCGGGCAACCAGCGTCTCTACAACCGCAAGGCGCTGGAGCGGCTGGGCTTCATCCGGCACGCCCGCGATCTCGGCTTCACGCTGGAAGCGATCCGCGATCTTCTCAGCCTGTCGGACGATCCCGACCAACCTTGTGCCGCCGCCGATGTCATTGCAAAGGCGCAGCTGGCCGAGGTCGAAAGCCGTCTCACCCGGCTGACCGCCCTGAAGGTGGAGCTTGAGCGCATGGTCGTGCAATGCGCGGGCGGCAAGATCGCCGATTGCCGGGTCATCGAGGTTCTGGGGGACCATTCGCTCTGCGCGACTGATCACCGGCATCCCGAGGCTGACCTGGCTTAGTAAAGCAGACCAATTCCGAAGTCGCTCTACACCTTCGCCGCTACGGTTCGCGGGACCGCAGGTTACAAGATTGCGCTGTGAACCTTCGGTGAGTGTCGGGACCAGCATTTCCATCCGTTTGCGCCCCTGTCGCAGCCATACGCCGACACCGACCAGAACGGCCAGCGCAGTGCCACCGGGCAGCGAGGCTGGCCGAAGGTCGTATGGGCTGGGGGATGTGGTCCGGCTGGCCTTCATCCGGCGGGCTCGCGAATTCGGGCCGGGTATCCCTCAGGTCCGCGACCTCCTTGCCGCCGTGGAAATCGCGGGCTGTTTTGCCGTATGGGCCTGGATGCGACAGGGGGCGAGCGCCTTCTGGCTCGTCCCCGAACTGATCAGTCTGGCTGTATTCGCCCAGCCTTTTACCTTGGCGCCGTCCGACTTCGCGGGTCGTTCCAATGCGGCCTGCGGTGCTGTCTACATCACCGCCTCACTCGTTTGGCTTTGGGCGGTCGAGAAACAGCGACCCGTCACCTGGGACCTGACGGGTGCTGCGATTTGTTTGATCGGGGCGGCCATCATCTTGTGGGCAAAGCGCACTGTGTGACGGTCATGCAAACCGCAAGGTGATCCAGGCCAGAATGAGGTAGCGCCCGCCTTTCGCCAGGGTGACGACCAGGGCCACGCGCCACAGCGGTTCGCGCATGAGGCCAGCAACCAGCACCAGGGGATCGCCGATGATTGGCAGCCAGGACCCGAACAGCGTCCACCACCCCCGATGCACATACCAAAGGCGGGCGCGCTCCACCTGACTCGGTGATGCAGGAAACCAGCGGTGATCCGCATAGCCTTGCAAGAACCTGCCAATCGCCCAGTTTACCAGCGACCCCAGTACGTTGCCCGTTGTGGCCACAAGAAGCAGCAGCCAGACCGGATTGGATTCTGCCAAAAGCATCCCGACCAGCACGGCTTCGGACTGAGCAGGTATCAAGGTCGCCGCAATGAACGCAGCGAAGAACATCGCCGACAGCGTCATCGTAGTGTCAGGTCGCTGAAGGCCAACGGCGGTGCAGATCGTCGATCAGGTAAGGGTGGCGATGGCCGTTGGCCGTAGGGTCGCGTAGATGCGGGTGGTCGGGCGGCAGTTCGTGATGGTCGTGCACAATGTCGGCGGGGTCCTGCGACGGCCACAGCCTCATTACGGCAAGCAATGAAACCGCACCTACCGCCGCCAGTATGACCGCCGCTGCTGGCAGGCCAAAGGCTGACCCCGCCGAACCCGCCAGCGGATAGGTGACCAGCCACGCCGCATGTGACAGCGCGAATTGCGCGGCAAAAACGGCAGGCCGGTCTTCGGGATGGGCGGATCGGTTCAGAATCCGGCCGATCGGAGTTTGCGTCAGCGAAAAGCCAAAGCCAATGATCGCCCAAAGCACCAGCAGCACGGCAAGATTGCCGACAAGGGCAGTGATCGCTACCCCGGCTACCATCAGGGCAGCGCCCGTCAACATTACGGGCCGGTCTGCCATCCGCTCCAGCATCCGGGGCAGCAGGAACGCCGCCAGCATCGAGCCTGCCCCGAAGGCGGCAAAAGCCAGCGCCACCTGCGGAGCACCAAGACCCAGTCTTGCCTGCACCAGCACGACCGTGTTGACATAGACCATGGCCCCTGCCGCCGCGACGGACATTTCCATTACCATCAGCCCACGCAATCTTGGCGTGGCCAGATAGATCCGCACCCCCTTGGTCATCGACGTCCAGAATGCTTGTGGATCGCCTACGGCACGCGCTGGCAGGGCGACGGTTCCCACGAGGAGTGCCGAGACGGCAAAGCCAAGAACCGTGCCACCGAAGAGGACCGGAAAGCTGACCAGGGTCAACAAGACCGCGGCCAGCATCGGGCTGACAAGCTGTTCCAGATCCTCTGTCAGCCGCATGAGCGAGAGGGCGTTGGTATAGTCCTTCTCGTCCGGCAGCACATCCGGAATGGTCGCCTGAAACGCAGGGGTAAACCCCGCCGAGGCCGCTTGCAGGAAGAAGATCAGTACATAGATCTGCCAGACCTCCGTCACGAAGGGCAAGAACAGCACAACGCCCGCGCGCACCAGATCAAGTGCGACAAGAAATGCCCGCCGCGGCAAACGTTCGGCTACAGCCGCAGCCGCAGGTGCCAGCGTAACATAGGCGATCATCTTGATCGCAAGAGCGGTTCCCAGCACCAGCCCCGCGTCGTCGCCCGCAAGCTGCCAGGCCAACAGGCCAAGGGCGACCGTTGCCAGACCGGTGCCAATCAGGGCTATCAGTTGGGCTGCGAAAAGGTGCCGGAAAGTCCGGTAGCCAAGAACGTTCAACATCGGTCCGTCTTTCAAAGAAGTTTCGTCAAAGCCTTGATCTCGGCAAGTTCGCCGGAGGCCGATGATCCGAGGCAATGGTCGATGTGATCATGGATCAGGGTGCGTTTTGCTTCGCTGATGGCCCGCTCTACCGCAAGGAGTTGGGTGGCGATGTCCGGGCAGGGTGCGTCCGCTTCGATCATCCCGATCACATGGCGCAAATGACCTTCGGCGCGCTTCAGCCGCGTGAGGATAGCCGGGTGGGTTGCATGCAGGTGGTCTTGTGTCATGGATTGAACTTAACCCCCCAGGGGGGATAGAACAACAGCGAAGTCGGGCAGAGCGTGAAACGATCCCTGGACACAGGTGCAACTAATGCGCCTGCGGCAAGGTTTGTCGTGGCGTTCACGCTTTTGCTTGCGCTTGTCATGGCTCCAGTTGTGATCGTGTCTTCCGATGGCCCTGGCGCACCTGGTCTTGCTCAGCAGGCGGGCCTTGCCAAACAGATTCATGGTCATTCGCCTGCCGAGGACGGAGCCAGCCAGCACGGCGCAACCGACCATGAGCATCAGATTTCAGCCATTCTGGCTGGTTCGGGAAAATCCGGATTTGACATGCGATCCGCGCCAGAAGCGGCCGCGGAACCCGGGCCAGCCGTGTCTGGCTGGCGGGACGAAACGGTGTTCAGCCTTGCCCCGACCGGGGCCGAGGAAATCAAGCTGGTGATGGCAGCCAGCGACGTTGCCACCTTTGAATGGGTCTCGGAAGGCGGTGGTGTGAACTACACGCAACATGGGGACGATGGTCGTACAAATGAGGACCGCTTCGAAGGCGGGCGCACCGCGCCGGGGCAGGAGGGCACGATGACGGCTCCCTTAACGGGCAAGCTCGGCTGGTTCCGGCGCAACCGTGGCGATGCTCCAGTCACGGTCGCTTTGCGCACGGGTGGTGCAAATTCCCAGATCGGTGAAGTGGAGTAGATCAGCCGAACTGTCGGGGCTGCTTGAAATCCGCGGCCCCGCCTTGGCCAAGACCTTGTTTAGGTCCAAATCGGGCAGTCAGGTCGAAGGCATCGCCGCGAAACACTTGTCGGGCAATCGTCAGGGTTTCATCACCACGCCATGTGCGGCGTTCCACCAGAAGACAAGGCGCCCCGACGCCCACCTCCAATGTGCGCGCGGTCAATGCATCTGCCGCGATGGCGGCAATGCGATGTTCTGCTTCGGTCCAGGGTACATTCCCCACCAGCCACGGGCCGGGCGGTTGATTGTGGAAATCAGCTACCGCAGCAGTCGGGATGGCATCGAGAAAGATATGGCGATCTTCAATAAGCACCGGGCTGTCATCTGCCAGATGCACCGATTTGATGAACCTGCTTTTGCCCAGATGATAGCCTTCCGCCCCCAGATGCACGCAGCACGGCGGGCGAATTTCATCGAGGATCGGGCGGTAGCCATAGCGGGCGCCGCGCGCCTCGATGTCGGCGCGAATATCGGGGATCGTCAGCACCGCCGCATGCATCCGGGGGCGGGCGACCACAGTTCCCGCGCGGCGGTTGCGGCTGATCAGGCCGGTCGCGGCCAGCGAGGCCATCGCCTTGTTGACCGTCATCCGCGAACAGCCGTAACGCGCCATCAGTTCGGTCTCGGTCGGCAGGCGGTAACCGGGCTTCCATTCGCCCGATAGAATGCGCGCCTCGACTTCCGCCCGGATGCGGGCGTGCAAAGTGGCGGGACGGGTGTCAGGGGCATGATCGTGCATGGGTCAGATCATGGCGTGAATGCTTGCATCTGCAAGGTGGCAGGCCGCAGCGCCGCCATGCGGAACGGCACGCAGGGCAGGCTCCATTTCCCGGCAGCGCGGTTCGGCCACCGGACAGCGCGTCGAAAACCGGCAGCCGGGGGGCGGGTTGCGCGGGCTGGGCGGATCCCCTTCCAAGAGGATGCGCGGGCGTGTCGCCTCGATGCGCGGATCGGGGGACGGCACGGCGGAGAGCAGGGCCTGGGAATAGGGGTGTGCGGGGTCGGCGAAAAAGCGTCTGGCGGCCCCTTCCTCGGCCACGCGGCCGAGGTACATGACCGTCACCGCCGAACAGACCTCGCGCACGATGGCAAGGTCGTGGGCGACGATGACGATGGTCAGGCCAAGCTGCGCCTGCAGCCGGGCAAAGAGGTTGACGATCTGGGCGCGGACCGAGACATCCAGCGCCGACAGCGGCTCGTCGCAGATCAGAACCTGCGGCGAAAGCGCCAGCGCCCGGGCGATGGAGACCCTTTGCCTTTGCCCGCCCGACAGCGACCGGGGCAGGCGGTCCAGCACGGTGTCGGGCAGGGCCACCAGGTCCAGAAGCTCGGCCACCCGCGCGCGGCGGGCCTTGCCGTCTCCGGTCCCGTGGATCATGAGCGGCTCCTCCAGCGTCTGGCCGACGGTCTGGCGGCGGCTCATCGACCCGAGTGGGTCCTGGAAGATGAACTGCACGGCACGGGCAAAGCCCTTGCGGTCCGCGCGCGCCCATTCGGCACGGTCGCGGCCAAGGATGTTCACCTGCCCGTCGGTGACCGGTTGCAGCCCGATCAGGGCGCGGGCGAGCGTGGTCTTGCCACAGCCGCTCTCGCCGACGATGCCGTGGAAGGCACCTTGCGCGACGGTCAGGTCCACACCATCGACGGCGCGGACCAGTCCGGCGGCGGTCTGGAAATGGACTTTCAGGCCCGTTGCCTTGATGGCCGGGGCGACGATTGCGTCAGTCATGTGTCACGATCCCCTCGGCGGCGATGACAACGGGACAGGCCACCCGATGCGGCACCGGGCCTGCGCCCAGCCTGACCAACGGCGGGCGGTGGGTCCGGCAGGACGACTGGACCAGATCGCAGCGGTCGGCAAAGCGGCAGCCGGGTTCCAGTTGCGTCTGGCTGGGCGGAATGCCGGGGATTTCCCTGGTGCCCGTCGCGTGGTCGCTGCGGAAGTCGGGGACCGAGGCCAGAAGGCCGCGCGTATAGGGATGCACCGGCGCGGTCAGCACGTCGACGGCGCTGCCCTCCTCGGCCACCTGGCCCGCGTAGAGCACCGCCACCCGGTCGGCCAGCACCGAAACGGCGCCGATGTCATGGGTGATCAGGATCACCGCGATGCCGTCTTCCTTCTGGATCTGGCGGATCAGGGCCAGGATCTGCGCCTGCACGGTGGCATCGAGCGCCGTCGTCGGCTCATCCGCGATCAGCACGCGGGGACGGGCGGCCAGCGCCAGCGCGATCATCGCGCGTTGCAGCATGCCGCCCGACAGTTCGTGCGGATAGCGGCCATAGCGGTCCTCGGGGTCCGGGATGCCGGAGCGGGCCAGAAGCGAGACGGCTTCCTTGCGCGCCTCCTCTGCCGAAAGCCCGGCGTAAAGCTGCGCCTGCCGCGCCAGTTGCGGACCGATCTTCAGCATCGGGTTCAAGGCAGACATCGGGTCCTGAAAGATCACGCCGAAGAACCCGCCGCGCAGGCGCGACAGGTCGGCGGGAGACATCGACAGGATGTCCTTGCCGTCGGCCCGTGCCGTGCCGCGCAGATCCACCGCGACGCCTTCGGGGAGCAGGCCAAGCGGACCGAGGGTCATCACGGTCTTGCCGGAGCCGCTTTCGCCGACGATCGCCAGGGTTTCGCCGGGGGCCACGTGGAATCCTGCGACATCCACGGCGCGGACCGAGACGCTGGGGGTATAGAGGTCGATCACCAGCCCTTCGACTTCATAGATCGGCGCGGTCATGCCTGCACCTCGTTCCGGGCGGTTTCCTCGGCGGCGCGGGCGGCGCGTTTGCGGGCAAGGAAGCGGCCGCGCACGGCGCGCGGCACCTTTTGCAGCGCGAAGGCCTCGCCCAGAAGGTTGAAGCTGACCACCACGGCGGTCAGCGCCAGGCCGGGGATGATGACGAGGGCCGGGTTCTCCTCGATGTAGGACATGCCATCGACCAGCATCTGCCCCCATTCCGGGGTGGGCGGGGCAACGCCCAGGCCAAGGAACGACAGCGTGGCGATGGCCAGCACCAGTGCGCCGGCATCGGCGCTGGCATAGACGACGACCAGCCCCAGCACATGCGGCAGGATGTGGCGGGTGAAGATCCAGATGTGCGACGCCCCCATCACGCGGGCAGCCTCGATATAGGGCTGCTGCAACTCGGCCACCACGACCGCGCGGCTCATCCGGGCATAGTTCGCCCACCAGGCCAGCGTCAGGGCGACGATCATCTTCCAGTAGTCGCTCATCCAGGTGAAGTTCTCGCCCGAGAACACCCCCATCAAGGCCAGCGCGATGACCAGCGACGGCAGCGCGAGGGCAATGTCGATCACCGAGATCAGCACGAGTTCGGTCTTGCCCCCGACATAGCCCGCAAAGGACCCGATCACGACTCCCATCGCCAGGGCTGCGACCAGCACGACGACCATCGCGATAAGCGAGGTCCGCGCGCCGCCGACAATGCGGCTGAAGAGGTCGCGGCCGAGGTAGTCGGTGCCCAGCCAATTCGCCGCCGACGGCCCCTGCAACAGCGCACCGTAATCCTGCGCGGCGGGGTCATGCGTCATGATCCAGGGCGAGAAGATGCCGATCAGCACGAACAGGATTGCGGGGGCAAGGATCGCCCAGGGCCAGTTCTTCATGCTTTCCTCGGACGGCGAAGACGGGGATCGGCCAGCATGGCCAAGAGGTCGAACAGCAGGTTGACCGAGACGAAGAACACCACGAACAGCGTCAGGACCGCCTGCATGCCGATGAAATCGCGGAAGCGGATCGCCTCGATGAAGAAGGCGCCGACGCCGTTCAGGCCGAACACCCGCTCCACCACGATGGCGCCGATGATCATCAGCGTGAACTGCGCGCCGAAGGTGGTCATGTAGGGGATGGCGATGTTGGGCAGCGCCTCGCGCATCAGGACCGCGCGTCGGGTCAGGCCCTTGGCAAAGCCGGTGGTGGCGAAGGGGCGCGACATGCTGTCCTGCAGGTTCACCCGCACGACACGCGCCAGGACCGAGGCGGGAAAGAGCGCGATGGTGGTCCAGGGCAGAAGCCATGAGGACAGGCCCGAGACGCCGAAGGTCGGCACCCAACCCAGCCAGACCGAGAACACGATCACCAGCATGGCGGCGACGAAGAAGTTCGGGGTCGAGGCCCCGACCAGCGCCAGCCCGTGCAGCACCCGGTCCGCGACGCCGCCGTTCGACACCGCCCCGGCAATGCCCATCGCCAGCGACAGGACCAGCACCAGCACCCCGCCGCCGGACAGAAGCGCCAGTGTCATCGGGATACGCTCGGCGAATTCCTCGGCCATCGGCTTGCCGGTCCGGAGCGATATCCCGAAATCCCCGGTCAGCGCGTCGCCCAGCCAGCGCGCATAGCGCACCGGCAGCGGATCGTTCAGACCAAGCTCATCGGCGATCCTGGCGATCATAGCGCCATCCGCGCCCGCGCCCGCCGCCCGCTCGGCGATGAGCGCGGCCACGTTTCCGGGCGCGGCGGTGACAAGCCAGAAGGTCAGCGCCGTCGCCGCCAGCATCAGAAGGAGGGCAAGCCCCACCCGCCGCATGAACATGCGTTGCATCGAAATCGCCCTCCTCGTTTCCGGTCAACCCAGAGTGATGCCCTTGAACGGAAGGTCGTAATCCGTTGCCGGCAGGGTGAACCCGGCCACGCGCGGATGCACGGCCCAGAGGCGCTGCGTCACCACCAGCGGGCAGGCCGCCGTGTTGTCACGCAGCCAGTCATAGACCGCTTGCATCGCCGCTTCGCGGGCGTCGCCGCCCGTCTCAAGCGCGGTCGCCACCAGCACGTCGAGGTCGGGGTGGACATAGATCTTGCCATCCGGGCCGGTGTCGGAAGCGGTGACAAAGGACGCCCCCAGCGAGCCATGCGGATCGTAGGGCGCGCCATAGGTGGCGAAGAAGGTCAGGTCATAGTCGAACTTCGGCCGGCGGTCGTGCATCGTGGCGAGGTCAACCGATTCGATGTTCACCTTCAGCCCCACCTCGGTCAACATGCCTTGTATCATCTCGCCGATGCGGCGCGAACCGGGGAAGGCTTCCTCGGACACGAGGAAAGCGATCTCGAGCGACGCACCGTCCTTGGTCCAGCCCGCGCCGTCGCCGGTCCAGCCGCCAGCGGTCAGCGCCGCCTGCGCCGCCGCCACATCCCGCGCGGGCAGCGGCGTGCGTGTCCCGGCCGTCGGCACCGTGGTCGGGAAGATGTCGACCGTCGGGTCGGCATAGCCCTCGAACAGCACCGTTGCCACTGCCGCCCGGTCGATGCCAAGGTAGATCGCGTCGCGCACCGCCTTGTCCTGCATCATCGGCGCCATGGGCGAATAGCCGAGAATCGTCGTCGCGGTGCCCGGCTCGGCCACGATGGTCATGCCTTCGCCTTCCAGCGCCTTGGCGCGGCGGGGCGACAACTGGGCGACCCAATCACCTCCGATCACGTCCAGCTCACCGGCGCGCAGCGCGTTGGCGCGCGCCAGCTCGTCCGGCACCACCTTCAGCTCCATCCGGGCAAAGATCGGCTTTTCGCCCCAGTAGGCATCGTTGCGCACCAGGATGGTCTCGGTCGAGGAATAGCTTTCCACGATCCACGGCCCGGTGCCGATCGGCTGGCCCGCCGCCGCCTTGGGCGACAGGAAGCGCACCGGGCGCACGATGGTCAGTTCAAGGAGGGCGGCGGGAACCGGGCGCTTCAGCTTGACGGTGATCTTGTTGGGCGCGTCGATGACGATGCTGTCATAGGCATCGGCAATGCCAATCCACGAGAAGTCAGCCACGCCCATCCAGCGCTTCAGGTTCCATTCAGCAGCGGCCGCGTCGAACGGAGTGCCGTCCGAGAAGCTGACACCCTCGCGCAGGTCAAAGCTGATCGACAGCCCGTCCTCCGCAATCGTCCAGGCCGTGGCCAGACCCGGCTCCAGTGCGCCACCGGGCCCGTAATGGATCAGCGCATCGAAGACCGCCGAATACGTCGACAGGGTCGACACGTTCTGCAACAGATCCAGATCGCCGGTTTCGCCCGCGATGGCGACACGCAGCGTGTCGCCATGGGCGTCGGCAAAGGCGGTCTGCGGCAGAACGGATAGGAAGGACAGTCCCGCCGTTGTGGCTAGGAAAGATCGACGGTCGAGTTTGAGCATGGCTTGTCCCCTGTTGCTGTGCACCTTTGCAAACGTAGCAGGGGACTCGATAATGTATAGATATTATTTTCATTCCTATGCACCCACTTCAGCTCCTCGGCGCACATACCGATCGAGAACGTGCGGTTCCCTTTGGAAAGCGCGAGCGATTCAGCAAACGCTCAAGAAACACCGAGGCACTCTCAAACGCGTTGAGCCACTTGATATCTGCCTCATGGTGTTGCTCCAGAAGGCGCCGCAACGGTACGTTAGACACCCTGAACTTGACCGTCCGGTTGGCGCGCATACCGACGAGCTTGGCGTGCGTCGAGGCCTTGAAGGATGGTTACTTCGCAGTCACTTGCCCGTACTTTCAGCGCCTGCATGATCGCCCGCAATGCGTTTCACCTGATGCTGTGGCCTTCGGATCTTTGGTTCTACGGTTCTGCCCCAATCTCGTGGCGCAGTGACAGGATCCTGGCTTTCTGCAGCTCCGGACCGGCTCTTTCATAGATCACCCGCTTCAGGGTCTTCGGGCGGTTGATCTGGCCGAATGCCTTGTGGCTACAATTCCGCCTGGTCGTGGGCTCCCTCTTCCTCAGTGTGCTCCATCATCTCATTGGGCTCGTACGGGATGTCCGCCTCGGTGAACTTCGCCTGCTCGTCGGCGTCATGGACAAAGGCAACGATGTCGGCGAACTCCCTACCAGTCAACTCGATCCGATATGCCAATTCTTCTTGCTGCGCTACGATCATCGCAGGGGCGCCACGGTACATGCGGGAGGTGAACTCGAAAGGGTTCATCGGCAATTCCATGAACTCCGCATGCAGCATCATCGCTTCCTCACCGCCGACGCCGTTGATCGATTCAGACGACACAGCCTTTCGAAGCAAATAGCTTTCGGCCCTCGGACGAATTCATGGATGGCAGCATCAGTCCGGGACTCATCATGCTCATCATTCCTCCGTGGGACGCAGCGAAGGCCGCAGGGGCCATCGCAGGCAAGGCAATCGCGGCAAGTGCAGCTACATGTGATTTCATTGCCTTCTCCTGGGTTTGCATCAGTCGTACTGGCGATCGTCGCTCCTATTGGCCCAATGATTGGGAACGAAGGCGGGAACCCGGCCTGCATACTTGTCCAAGCCTTCGCCGAACTGTTCTCGGCTGTAAGCTTCTTCGGCAAGCGTAAGGCGCGCGTAAATCCAGACCAGCAACGGAAACATCGAGAGAGTCAGGATGGTTAACCACTGCACGTGAAAGCCCAGCATGATAAGAACGAATCCCACGTGTTGGGGATGGCGAATGCGGGCATAGGGACCGGTCGTTGCCAGCCGCCCTTGCCTTTGCGCCGACCAAAGATGGTGCCACGCCACGGATATCAGCCAGAAGCCGCCCCCGATCAGGGCGAAGCTCAGGATATGGAAGGGGCCGAAATGCGGGTTTGACTGCCGGCCGAAGATCATTTCAGGCAGAAGCCAGCTATCTTGAGCCAGACAGTCGATATCCGGCAGGGTCCACTGCAGCCAGACGGACAAGAGGAAGATCGTAAACGGAAACCCGTACTTCTCCATGAAAAGCGCCACGACGAGGGCGCTGAGCGCCCCGAAGCTCCGCAAGTCTCGCGAGGTCTGCGGCTTGAAGAAGCTGAAGGCGAAGATGATGAAGACCGCAGAGTTGATGAATACAAGCAACCAAGGACCATATGCCGTTTTGGGTTCGGTCATGTCTTGTCGCCTCCAGAGCCATGTCCGTCGTGACCCCCGTGCATGAAGAAGTGCATCTTGCTCATAGCAGCAATGGCAGCCAGATCAGCAGCCCACTGCCCGGGATGTGCATCCGGTGTTCGTAACCCAGAGGAAGGCCACCCACAGCCAGGGCGACGATCAGACAGATGCCGGCACGTGATCGCCAGAACGAGGGCGGGCGGGGGGCATGCCTCGAATGATCTTGATTAGCATGTGAAGGATCAGATTGATCAGTCATGCTGAATATCCGTTCCTGCATCTTCGCGCCGCGAATCCGCAACGAATTGAGTACCACGGGGATCGATGAGGCGCTCATGGCGAAGGAAGCAAACATCGGGCCGATGAGGATGCCGAAGAAGGGGAACAGGACGCCCGCCGCGACCGGCACGCCAGAGGCGTCGTAGATCAGCGCGAAGAACAGGTTCTGGCGGATGTTCCACATGGTGGCTCGGGCCAGCCGCCGCGCACGCACGATCCCGTCGAGGTTGCCCTTGACCAGTGTGAAGCCCGCGCTTTCGATGGCCACATCGGCGCCGGTCCCATTGCGATGCCGACATCGGCCTGCGCCAGCGCGGAGGCATCGTTGACGCCAT
Source organism: Rhodobacter sp. (assembly GCA_013821825.1). Classification (GTDB taxonomy): domain Bacteria; phylum Pseudomonadota; class Alphaproteobacteria; order Rhodobacterales; family Rhodobacteraceae; genus Tabrizicola. The sequence goes on along the minus strand of PNJK01000022.1, from coordinate 9,744 downwards.
CTCCCGCCATGGCGACCTTGCGGCCCTCCTGCTGCAACTCCTTGATGATCCGCGCCTTGTCCTCGGGCAGCACGTCGGCCCGGATCTCGTCACTGCCGAGACGCGCGCCGATGGCTTTGGCCGTGCGTTCGTTGTCACCGGTCGCCATGATGACGCGGAACTCCAGTTCATGCAGCTCCTTGATAGCCGCTGGCGTGGTTTCCTTCACCGGGTCGGCGACAGCGACAAAACCGGCGATCTTGCCATCCAGCACCAAGAACATCACCGTCTCGCCTTAGCCGTCGGATCGCCTGCCTCAAGCCCCAGCTCGCGGATCATTGCCAGATTTCCAAGCGCGACCGCCTTGCCTTCGACGACCCCCTTGACGCCCGTGCCGGGGACCGCCTCGAAGTCGTCAGCGTTGGCCATCTTCACGTTTCGCTCATCCGCGCCCTTGACTATGGCTTCGGCAAGCTGATGCTCCGATCCGCGCTCGAGCGAGGCGGCGAGGCGCAGGACCTCGACCTCGTCAGGGCCTTCCTCGGGCATGACGGCGAAAGGCTTCGGCTTGCCCATCGTCAGCGTGCCGGTCTTGTCAACGATCCGGGTATCGACCCTCTCGAACCGCTCCAGCGCCTCGGCGTTCTTGATCAGAACGCCGGCCTGCTCTTCGCGCCCGTTGTTAGTCATGATTGACATCGGAGTGGCGAGGCCGAGCGCACAGGGGCAGGCGATGATCAATACCGCGACAGCGGCGATCAGCGCGTAGGACAATGCCGGTGCCGGACCCCAGATTGCGCAGACGATGTGGGACAGAACCGCTATGCCGATCACAAGCGGAACGAATTAACCCGACACCCTGTTGGCGAATTTCTGGATCGGCGCCCCCGAATGCTGCGCGTTCGACACCATCTCGACGATCAGTGCCAGCATCATGTCGGGCCCGACACGCCTCGCCTCCATCACCTGACCGAGCAGCACCGGTGTGACGATGAAGGCGGCCGCTTCGAAGTAGACGCCCACATGACCCTCTGCGTCAGGGAACCCGTCGGGGAGAGTGCCCGACGCCAGAACGGCGACGACGCTGAATACCCAGGCCGCCATCACGCCCATGCTTATCAGCGAGAGCATGTTGAGGTTCATCGTCCGGAAGGAATTCCAGCCGCGCACCGTAAACGGCCAGCCGCACCAAAGGATCAAAGGGTTCCGAGAACCAGCTCGATCCAGAGGTTGTGCGCTCGTCGAAAATCTCGCGCACGTCGGGATCGCCGAGATAGGCCCCATAGTCAGAACCGGCAGCGGTGTGGTCAGGACCGTGCCGATCCAGAAACGACGGGTGAGAATGACGAGTTCCGGGTCGGACCTCCCCCGCCATCGCCGCCGATTCAAGCTGCAGCCCCACGCCGCAGATCGGGCAGGATCTCGGCTCCGGTTGACGGACGGTCGGGTGCATAGGACAAGTATAGACGGCCCCATCATAGCCATCGGGGACGGTATGTTATCTGCCGTCCATCGGGGCGACGCCTGCGTGATGATCATGCGCGTGGTGATCGTGCGCGGCATGGGCGGCAGCGTCCGCCTCGGGCACAAGATGCATCCCGCATTTCGGGCAATTGCCCGGACCGTTCTGCCGCACCTCCGGGTGCATCGGGCAGACGTAAACGATGGTTTCAGTTTCGGTTGCGGCTCGGCTTGCTTGGTGGGTCATTCGGAAGTCCTTTCGGCGGGATTCGGGCCCAACCCAGTTGTTCCAGCAATTGGAAGGTCAAGGCCTGTCGCAAGCGACCGGAGCGCCTTGGCCAGTACACCGGAAATCCTGATCGCATTCGAAGGAAGGGGTATGGTGTCGGTGGTGACGATCCTTGCCCCACGCGCAGACGGGAGGGCATCATAAGCGACATCCGCAAAGACCGCGTGGATGATCAGGCAGACAGGTGCGGCCGTCTCGGGAAGCGATTGCTCGGCAGTCCGCGCCATCGTGCTCCTGAAAGAGGCGGTGTCGTCTAGGATAACCGGTGTTCCCTACCACAATGCCGTGCTTTCAGGCACGCTGACATCGACGCTGCGGTCGCCAGACCTCACCTTGCGTAACACCTCATAGGGCCGTCCGGCCAGCCGGGCCACCTTGGCTACCAGCAACCGCACCTTGGCGGTGGGTCCGACCGGCATGTCGATCAACACATGCGTTGCACCGGCAGCGGCCTTTTTCGACAGCACGCTCGCCACCAGCTGACCGGCGGAATAGAAATCAAGCGGACGTTTGACACGGATGAAATGATCGTCGGCGGGACTGGGGGCCAGGCCGCGCCACGCGTGCCACCAGCCCGAAACCCGGACAGCAGGATCGTGTCCCGCCGATCACGGCCGAAGCTGGCCAGAGGGCACAGGATGCACCCACCGGTCGGCATTCCGCTGGCGGAGACGATAACCGTCGGGCGCCGGAGCGTGTTCAGCTCCTTCGATTGCCCGACCGTGTTCACGCGCGCGGCAATCCTGAACATCGCCTCGCAGTCTTCGCGGCTGACGTGATGCCCTGCGTGGGGGCGATGAAAGATCTCGGTGGCGTCCACCGCCACCGGGCTGCTGAGAAACAGCGGAACATGGAGGGTGTCGCCCCGCTCCATCAAACGCGCTATGTGCAGCATCAGCGCTTGCGCCCGTCCGACGGCGAACGACGGGATCAGCAACGTGCCGCCGCGGGCAAAGATGCGTTTCAGGATCGGGGTCAGTTCAGCCTCGGGGTCGGTTTCGGGATGAGACCGGTTGCCGTAGGTGGATTCGCTGACCAGCACATCGGTCCCGCCGAATGTCGTCGTCGGTCGCATCAGCGATTCGGGATCATGACCCAGATCGCCGCTGAAATGGACAACCCTGCCGCCAACTTCCAGCCGGATCTGGCCCACCCCAAGATGATGCCCTGCCGGAATGAAACTGGTCGCGATACTGTCGCCCAACTCGATCCCTTGATCGAAGGCGTTCATCTCAAAGCGATCCAACACAGCCTTTGCATCCTTGAGTGTGTAGAGTGGTTTTGGGTTCTTATGCTTGGAATATCCCTTTCTGGCGGCATAGCGCGCCTCTTCTTCTTTGATGTGCCCGCTATCGGGCAGAATGAGCCTGCACAGGTCTGCCGTCGCCTCGGTGCAATGAACCCGCCCGCGAAACCCCGCCCGGATCAACGCCGGCAGATATCCCGAATGGTCCAGATGGGTATCTTTCAACAACACGGTATCGGCAGTGTTGACGCGCACCGGGAACGGTTTGCGATTGCGCGCATGTAGTTGCTTGAAGCCCTGGAACAGTCCGCAATCGACCGGGATGCGCCGTCCCGTCGCTTCGATCAGATAGCGTGATCCCGTCACGTTTCCCCCTGCACCAAGAAAGCGCAGTTTCGGACTGCGGTCGGGATCACGCCTCTGATCCCGGGCCCACGAAGGCGTTGTAAAGGCCGCCAAAGATCAGTGCTGCGCACCAGCCAAAGGGAAAGCTTTCCGCCAGACCGATGATGAAGCCGACCGGGGTCAGCCAGACGAAACCGGGCAGCAGGCCGGACTTGACCTCATACATCGCCTAGCTGGGGAATATCTGGTCGAACACGACGCAAACGACATATGTCAGCGCCAGAAACAGGCTCAGCGTTCAACCCAGTGGCGCGACAGGCAGACGCACCCGCCCTCCCGCGGTATTACCGCCCGTGACACAGGCCCCGCAGGTCAGGCGCAGGGTCAGGAAAAGGGCCGCCGCGATTGCGGCAAATAATTGATTGGCATCATGGCTTGTTCCTGGCAGTTTCCGCGACGCGCGGTTCGGCCTTGGCTTGCGGTTGCGCGTCGGCCTTGCCACCGCAACATCCGCTCGATTTCCGCGTGGCCGGGTCTTGTGTTTGAGAAGTTGAACGGGTGTCCATTTGGACCTCCTTTTGTTTGGCTTCGTTCAATGGACGCGACTCACCGGAGACCATTGTAAGGATTGGAAATCCGCCAGGCTTCGCCGTGACCGGGCAAAAGGATCCGTCGGCTGCTGACAAGCGGACGACATCGCCGACAGGACCGCCGGAATCCGGCAGGCCGATGCCTGACCGGTGCTACTGGTTACAGCGGCCGTCGTGCTGCCCATCCTATCGCCTCGAAGCCACGCGCACTCCAGCCGCGGCGATGTCAAACCCGGAAGGTGAGCCCTGAGGCATAGCTGACGATGTCAAATGAGGTGAATGGCAAGATTCGGCTGATAACGAACGGCGAGCGTCAATGCGGTCTGAGAGCCGAGCCAGCCTGCATCGACCTTTTCGCCGAACCACCGCCGCAAAAGGTCCCGACCCAGGAACCGGGCGAGCCCGAAGGCTGCAAGGGCACCGAGTACGACGTAGACTGTTCCGAGAGTGTGGCGGTAAGCCGCGCCCGCGGCCAAAGAGATGGGCGCGGTCGGGATCGGCGTGGCCACGATCGCCGTTGCCATCAGTCCGACGATCACGATTGGTCCCTAGATACCCGCAGAAACGATCCGCGCAGATATCCTGTCGCCTTTCAGACCGGCCACGGTGTCGGACAGAAGTCAGAACGCATGGGCCAGCAAGACGCCGGCGAAGGCCAACGCGCCGGCGGTCTTGAGGGTTGGTGGGATAGCATTGTCGCGGTTCCCGTGCGCCGAAAGGCCATACTGACGCCGCACGTCCCACAACGGGTGAACGCGGTCTTCAGACGTTCGCACTTTGCCTTGATCCCGGTTGCGCCGGTTCCTCGCCAATATGCCGCCTCCATCAACAGGAAGGTCAGGAGTATTGCGACAAAGATCAGACCGCGTCCACAGCCGCCCGGAGCAAGTCGCGGACTTGGCCGGCAACCGCGTCCAAGTCGGCGTTCCCTACCGCTTGCATCGAGGCCACAGGGTCAATGGCACTGATTTCGATGCCTTGGTCCACCTGGCGCAGAATGACGTTGCAGGGCAGCATTGCGCCGATGCGCGGCTCGATCTGGATGGCCTTGTGGGCCATGACCGGATTGCAGGCGCCCAGGATGCGATAGGGTGGCATCTCCACGCCCAGCTTCTTTTGCATCGTCGCCTTCACGTCGATCTCGGTCAGCACGCCAAAGCCCTTTTCTGCCAATGCATCGCGAACACGCATTTCGGCGTCACCTATGGCGACATCCTTCAAAACGCGATCATAGGTATAAGCCATTTCGATTTTTCCTTTCGGCTATTCTGTGGTGGATCGTCATTTCCTGGACGTCGCAGGTCCGAACCGGCTCTCGCGGTCGGTCCGGTTGTTTCGCGGGTCAGGCGTTCTTGGAAGCGGCGCCAGCCTGAGCTGGCGCCGAACTGCTCAATTGTCGTTCATCTCGGCTCCGCCGTCCATGCCCTCGTCAGTACCGGGCTGAGCCGGCGACTGCGCCATGTTCGATTGCATCATCTGCATCCGTTCCATAATTTCGGCCGGTGCCACCATCTCTTCCGCCGTCACCGCGCCGTCGCCGTCAGCATCGAGGTACTGGAAGCGATCCACCATCACCTCGCGAATCATCGCGCTGTGAAGGGTTTCGAATTCGGCAATCGAGAGGGATCCGTCGCCGTCGCTGTCGTATTTGGTGAGCTTGGCTTGCAGCTGCGAGCGCATCTCTTCGGGCGTGACCGTGCCATCGCCGTCAGCGTCGAAACTTTTCATCATGCCATCGCCCATCGAGCCCATGCCACCCATCGAGCCCATGCCGCCCATCGAACCCATGCCGCCCATCATGCCGCCGCCCGTAGTGCCGCCGCCCATCATGTTGCCATGCATGCGCTGCATCATTTCCATCATTCCGTCCATGCCACCCATCATGCCGGGGTCACCGCCCTGCGTCATGCCGGGCCCAGGTTTGCCGCCGGGTTGTCCGTCGTGTCCGTGATCGGAATCCGCGAAAGCGGCACCACCAAGGACGGTTGCGGTCAGGGTCAGAGCAGCGAAGAGAGTATTGCGTTTCATTCGGATCACCTTGTGTCAGTGTTGCGATAGGGAACATATGGCAGGTGATTGTCGCGACGGAATGCCGGGTATACCGGCGTTTTGTATCAGCGGGTCACAAACGCGGCGCCTGTTACACTTCGTGGCAAATCTCTTCGGGAAAGCACCCCGCATTCGACTAGGAAAGGGCTATGAGCGAACCGCCACACATTCTTGTCGTCGATGACCACCGCGAAATCCGCGACGCCGTGACCCGTTATCTCGAGAAGAACGGGATGCGCGCGACCTCGGCACGCGATGCGGTCGACATGGATGCGAAGCTCGCCAATGGCCAATTCGACCTGATCGTTCTCGACGTCATGATGCCGGGAGAAGACGGTCTGTCCGTGTGCCGCCGACTTTCGGCAAGTGGAACCGTTCCGATCCTGATGCTGACTGCGCTCGGAGAGGAAATCGACCGGATCGTGGGCCTTGAAATCGGCGCGGATGACTATCTTGCGAAACCCTTCAACCCGCGCGAACTCATCGCCCGGATCAAAGCCATCCTGCGCCGTTCGACGAAAGCCGAGCCCTACGCCGGCACTCTTTCGGGCAGACGCATTGCCTTTGCTCATTGGGTTCTGGACACGGACAGTCGAGTACTGTCGAACGATGAAGGTGCGCAAACCGATCTGACCAGCGCTGAGTTCAAGCTTCTGACTGTCCTGCTGGAACGGCCTCGTTTTGTCCTGAGCCGCGATCAGCTTCTCGATCTGACGGCAGGCCGCGCGGCATCGGTTTTTGACCGGACCATAGACAACCAGATCAGTCGGCTGCGCCGGAAGATCGAGCTTGATCCGGCGCGCCCCCGCATCGTCACAACGGTACGCGGCGGCGGCTATTGCCTGGCTGCCGACGTCCGGGAGTCGAGCTGATGTTGCGCGCCATCGACAGTCTTCGAGGGCAGATTGTCCTGCTGATCATCGCGGCGCTTGCGGTCGCCCAGACGATCAGCCTGTGGCTGTTCGTGGACGAGCGTGGCCTCGCCGTGCGTGCGGCTCTGGGCTTCGAAGCGGCGGGTCGGGCTGCGAACGTCGCGCTGTTGCTCGAAGAGGCGCCGGAATCCCTGCAGCAGGCAATCCTAAGGGCGGCGAATTCCCCCCTTGTGCGTTTCGATCTTTCCGACATTCCGGTCGTCGACCATAAGAACCATGGCGACGGCGGAGCCGTCGAGGCGCGCGTTCGTGGACTTCTTGGAGGAGCGAAAGTGCGGGAAATCCGCGTGGAATTGCATGAAGTTGACCTTGCCGTCCCGACGACGCCACATCTCGCAATGATGCGGGGTGAGTTGTCTGCAATCGAAATGCAGCTGTCGATCGCCCTGATCGGCGGGCAATGGCTGAATGTCGGAACACGGTTCGAACGGCCGCCGTTGCAATGGCCCTGGGCGTCAATAGTCAGTTTCGGCATCACAGCAGCGATAATTCTGCTTTCGACCTGCTGGTTTCTTCTGACCCGTCTGACCGGCCCGCTTTTGCGTGTCTCGCGCGCAGCCGACAGGCTCGGACGCGGCGAAGCTGTCGATCCATTGCCGTTGATCGGTCCGAGCGAGGTGCGCGGCCTCACCCTGGCATTCAATCGGATGCAGGCAAGGCTGACCCGATTCGTCGCAGACCGAACACGTCTGCTCGCGGCATTGGGCCATGATCTGCGCTCTCCGCTGACTGCCATGCGGGTCCGGGCGGAGATGGTCGAGGAGGACGAAACGCGCGAAAGCCTCGTATCCTCTGTCCAGGAAATGCAGGAGATGGTCGACACCACACTTGCCTTCGGGCGGGGCATGGCCAGCGCCGAAGCCTACGAAACGGTGGAACTGGGCGCCTACCTGAAACAGTTGCAAGCCGACATGATCGATCACTTCTCCCTGGAAGCTGCCGACAGCATTCGCGTCCGGCTGCGCCCGCAAACGATGCGACGCGCCTTGCGCAACATCATCGAGAACGCGCAGCGCTATGGCGGGGAGGCCAACGTCACCTTCCGGCACGACGCCGAGCACGTCCACGTGCTCGTTGCCGACAATGGTCCCGGGATCCCCGAAGCTGAACTCGAGCAGGTGTTCGAGCCGTTTTTCCGGCTCGAAAAATCCCGTTCGCGCGAAACCGGCGGAACCGGCCTTGGCCTGTCGATCGCACGAACAATCATCAGAGCCCACGGCGGCGAAGTGACTTTGTCGAACCGCGTCGAGGGCGGTCTGCTCGTGACCGTCACGCTGCCGCTCGAAGCAGAACCCAAACAGGAAGAAGGGAACATGTCATGAAAACAGGTATCTCCGTTGCCGTCTCGTCAGCTTTGTCTTGTCCACCGGGTCCGCGTTTGGCGGTCCAGCGGACAGTTGGGGCGGGGGCTTCGGTCAAATGATGTGGGGAGGTGGATTCGACATGGTTGGCGGTTTGCTGATGCTTGTATTCTGGGGGGCGATCATCGCATTGATCGTGTTTGCCGTCCGCGGTTTTGTCACCGGATCGGGCCCGGCCAGCAAATCGGACGCGGACGCGGACGCGATTCTGCGCGAACGCTATGCCAAGGGTGAAATCGACGACGAGGAGTACGAGCGTCGCAAGGCACAACTGGAGAAATGACAGGCTGCGCTCGGTTTGAGCTGCTCCCCGATCCTTGGACAAATTTCCGGCTGAGTTAGGCTACTGCCTGCACCTGCTGGTCGGTTCGGCACAGGTCTGGAGGATGAAATCACGCATCCGACGCCATCTGCCCGGAAAAAAGGAATGGAGGGCCCCGCACCCCTACGGAACCCTCCATCCACTCCACGCGCACACCCCAAGCACCGCACGTGATCTCGAAAAGGGTCCCGGGCGTACTGCCCTTGACAAGTCAGTGATGCCCCGAATCCCCCGCCCTGGACAAGGCGCGAATATGGAGGGCTTGGTTCAAATCCGGTGGATTCGGGCGGTCCAGATAGTCCAGTCGCAGCCAAAGCCACTACCACCCTCCCCCACGGAGGGGGGAGAGAGAGGTGGGTTGCGTGGTGGAAGCGCCTTACTTGTAGGCGGCTTCCTTGCCGAAATGCTTGACCAGAAGATAGTAGAACACCGCACGGAGTTTGTTGCGCTCGGACTTCCCGTATGTTTCGGCGGCAGCGTTGATGCCTTCCATCAGGGCAGGCCCGTCCTTCAGGCCCAATTTCTTCATCAGGAAATTGGTCTTGATCCGCTCCAGTTCATCCTTGTCAGTGGCGGCAACGGTGGAGGCGTCGTTGTCATAAATCGAAGGGCCGCAGCCAATGGTGACCTTGGTAAGCAACGCCATGTCCGGGGTGACATTGCACTTCGCCTTCAGGTCGGCCGCGTATTTCGCGATAAGTTCGTCTCTCTTACCCATGAGTTTTCCTCGTTCCTTCTACCCGTCCTGTTCCGCCACTTCGAAGGGCGGAGACGGCGATAGCTTAAGGCATGAGGGTCAAACGGCAACGGGAAACATCGCCCAGCTTTCCCCGCAGGCGGAAAGCCTGCGGGGAAAGAAATGATCAGTAGCGGTAGTGGTCCGACTTGAACGGGCCTTCGGGCTTCACGCCGATGTAGTCGGCCTGTTCCTTGCGCAGTTCGGTCAGCTTCACCCCGATCTTCTTCAGGTGAAGGCGGGCGACTTTTTCATCCAGCGCTTTCGGCAGGATGTAGACGCCGGGGGCGTAATCCTTGCCTTTGGTCCATAGCTCGATCTGGGCGAGGACCTGGTTGGTGAAAGAGGCCGACATCACGAAGGACGGGTGGCCGGTGGCGTTGCCAAGGTTCAAGAGGCGGCCTTCGGACAGAAGGATGATGCGGGCGCCCGAA
>PNJK01000021.1 GCA_013821825.1 Rhodobacter sp. | reverse complement strand
GCCCTTCTTGACCGGAATGCCCCAGTTGAGGTCGCGGGTGATGCCACGATCCTGCAACCCGTCGCCGTCGTTCAGCCATTTCTTGGCGATCGAGGTGGTCAGGATCGGCCAGTCATGCTTGCTGTCGATCCATGCCTCCAGCTTGTCGCGCAAACTGCGCTGTTTCAGGTAAAGGTGCTTGGTCTCCCGAACCTCAAGATCGGTGCTGCCGCTGATCGAGGAGCGCGGGTTGATCAGGTCGGTCGGGTCAAGCTGCTTGGTGCAGTTTTCGCATTGGTCGCCGCGCGCTGCCTCATACCCGCAGTTCGGGCAGGTGCCGGTGATATAGCGGTCGGGCAGGAAGCGGCCATCGTCGATGGAATAGACCTGCTTTTCGCTGACTTCCGCGATGAGGCCGTTTTCTGCGAGCTTGCCGGCGAAATGCTGGGTCAGACGGTGGTTCCTCTGGCTTGAGGATCGGCCGAAATGGTCGAAAGACAGCCGGAACCCGGCGGCGAGGTCCTTTTGAACTTCGTGCATCTCGGCGCAGTATTCTTCCACCGGCTTGCCGGCCTTGGCGGCAGCAAGTTCGGCAGGCGTGCCGTGTTCGTCGGTGGCGCAGATGAACATCACCTCATGCCCCATCGCCCGGTTGAAGCGGGCGAATAGATCGGCGGGCAGCTGGCTACCCACCAGGTTGCCCAAGTGCTTGATCCCGTTGATATAGGGAATGGCGGAGGTGATGAGAATCCGAGCCATGTACGCGCCCCGTCTGCCGTGTGTCCGTGGTTCGTTTAGCGCAAGGTTTGGCAAAGGGCCAGCGGTGGCTTCGGCTATCAGGCGCGACCGCGCAGCATTCGGGTCAGGGTGCCATCGCCCGCCATCTCGCGCTTGATGGCGGTGAGCATGTGCACAACGACAAGGCCGAGCAGGAGCTTGGTTAGGACGCCATGCAGTCCGAACCAGAATGCCTCGCCCTCGACCGAAGGTTCGGCGACCGGCGGCAGGGTCCAGCGGTCGGCAATCATCACGTCAATGCCGGTGGCGGAACTTCCGGCCCAGCCGGTCAGCGGAATGGCGATCAGAAGCAGGTAAAAGGCCGCGTGCGCCGCCCGTGCCGCCCAAAGCGCGGGCCCCGGTGCCCCGAGCGGGCGCGGCGGCGGGGTGTAGAGGTGCCAGCCGACCCGCAGCAAGATCAGCGACAAGGCAAGAAAGCCCAGGGTCTTGTGCAGGCCGTAAAGCCAGAGGTTCGCAAGTCCCGGCTCCAGATCCGCGATCCGCGTGCCAAGGGCCAGCATCGCGATCACCAGAAGGGCCATTGCCCAATGGATGACTCGGGTGACGAGACCGAATTCCCCGGGACCGTTGCGCAGTGCCATGGCCTAGCCCTTTGCATCGATCCGGGCGGTGATGATGATCCGCACTTCATCCCCTACCATGTCGTTCCAGCCGGTCGCGCCAAAGGCGCTGCGGTTGACCCGGCCGGTCAGCCGCACGGTCAGACGGCTGAAGTCGTCGGCCGCACTGCCCTTTGGCCGAAAGATCTCGGCGCGGAGGGTCACCGGCTTCGTCACGCCCCGGATCGTCAGGTTTCCTGTGACATCCGCCGCCTCTCCCGCGCGCTGGATCGAAGTGCTGGTGAAGGTTATCCGGGGATAGGCCTTGGCATCCAGCACCTTGGGTCCCTTCAGCGCCTGGACGGCGAAGGGAAAGCTGGCCTGCGCGCCTGCCGTGTCCAGCTCGACCGCGATGGTGCAGTTGCGGACATTGTCGAAGTCAAGGTTGAGGTTTGCCACCAGCAGGGGAATGCTGCCGGTGATAAGGTCGGAACCGAAGTCGGTTTCAAAGGCGACGGTCGAGGCTGCGGGGTCAAGCGCATAGGCCACCGTGGCCGCCTGCGCGCCGGGGCCCAGGGCGATTGCGACCAGAAACGCGATGAGGGCGGGTCTGCGCATGGGGTTTCCCCTTTGGGTAGATGCTATCAGCGCCGGGGTTGTCCGCGAAATCAAGCCATCGTGCGTCGTCAGGAGGGCGGATCCACCATCGGCTGACCTTCCAGCGTTTCACCGCCCCCGTTTGATCTCTGAAGGCCCCAGCAGGCAGGGGGGGCCAGACGCGCGCGAAGCCGCGTCAGCGTCCAGCTTTCCTCGCCCGGCCAGAAAAGCGACCGGCTGGGGGCCGGGGCCAGGTGCCAGCGGCTTTCCACCCCCTGCGCGCCGCCGGTTCCCGGCAGCAGGATCAGCCCCAGCGGTGCCGGGGCCCCGTCGCGGCGCGCGGCTTCGGCCCCGGCCTCGGCGGCCAGATGCAGCCGGCGGATCGGGGTCAGCCCCGGCGGCGCAAGAAGCTCGGCCACCACCAGCGGCGCGGCGCCGGATCGCAGCGCCTCTTCCATCGCCCAGAGCAACCCGTCATCCCGGCTGGCCTGCGCCAGAATCAGCCGCGCGGGGTCGGCCAGGGGCTGCAAGCCTGCCGCATTCAGACGGTCGGTCGCCCAGCCAGGGCGAACCCAGACTACCGGCCCGCGGGCCTTGCCCATGACCAGGGCGGCAAGCATTACGCGTGCAGGACCGCAGAATTCATGCACCCGCCCGCGCCGCAGGGCCAGATCGCCGGCCATCGGTTGCAGGTCATCGGACCGCCGGGCGGCCTGGCTCTGGATCGGCAGACTCATCCGAAAAGGCTACCGTGTTCTTTAAATGTTCTCAAGCATCAGCCTTTGCCCTGCCACCGATCCGGCCTAGGTTGCGGCGCAGCAGCGGAGGCGTGATGAAGACCCTGACCCTTGGAAAGACCGGCCTGACCGTCTCGGAGCTATGCCTCGGCACGATGACCTGGGGCACCCAGAACACCGAAAGCGAAGGGCACGCCCAGGCCGATGTGGCGGCAGAGCACGGCGTAACATTCTGGGACACGGCCGAGATGTATCCGACCAACCCGGTGCGGGCGGAAACCGTGGGCCGCACCGAAGAGATCATCGGGTCATGGCTGGCCGCGCGGGGCGGGCGGGACCGGGTGGTGATTGCCACCAAGATCACCGGCAGGAGCCAGATGGTGCGGCCGGGGCAGCCGATCAGCGGTGCCACCATGCGAACAGCGGTCGAGGGGTCCTTGCGGCGGCTGGGAACCGACTACATCGACCTTTACCAGCTGCACTGGCCGAACCGGGGCAGCTATCACTTCCGCCAGATGTGGCGCTATGCGCCGACCGGCACCGACAAGGCAGCCGAAACCGCGCAGATGACTGACATCCTGACCAGCGCACAAACGCTGGTCGCGGAAGGCAAGATCCGGGCTGTCGGGCTGTCGAACGAAAGCGTCTGGGGCGCCGCGCGCTGGCTGCAGCTGGCCGACACGCTCGGCCTGCCGCGCATGGCAAGCGTCCAGAACGAATACAGCCTGCTCTGTCGCCAGTTCGACACCGACTGGGCCGAGTTCAGCCTGATCGAGGACATGCCGCTGCTGGCCTTCTCGCCTCTCGCCGCGGGGCTTCTGTCGGGCAAATACGCGGGCGATGTGACACCGGAAGGCTCGCGCCGCACGCATGCACCCGACCTTGGCGGACGGATCACGCCGCAGGTGTTTCCGGCGGTAGCGGCCTATCTTGGCATTGCCGCGCGCCATGGCCTTGACCCCTGCCAGATGGCGATTGCCTTTTGCAGGTCACGGCCCTTCCGTACCATCCCGATCATCGGCGCCACGTCGCTGGACCAGCTCCGCACCAATATCGGCGCGGCTGCCATCACCCTGTCGCCCGAAGTTCTGGCCGAGATAGCGCAAACCCACCGGGCCTACCCGGCACCCTACTGACAGGGGTTGCGACTTGGGACGGATCAAGGCACTTCTGACCCACGTCCGGAGAGCCAGATGCCCCGCCTGATCCAGCATGTCCTTGCCCTTTGCGTGACCGCGCTGGTTGCGGGATGCCAATTGGCGCTGCCAGAGGGCAAACCCGCCTCGACCGACGGCGTGACACCCAATGCCGTGGCCGGCGACGTGATCGAGGTGACTGCACTGGATGCGCCGTCTGCCGCGGCGGCCGCCTTGCCCCCCGGCGAGCCGGAAGAATCCGCGGCCCCGCAGTCCGACCCAGCCCCGCCAGAAGCCGCAGCCGAGACCCCGCCCGCTCCACAACAGGAACCGGTGGCAGAAGTTCCGCCAACACCAAAGTCCGAACAGCAACTCGCCTGCGAGAAGAAGCGTGGAAACTGGGTGTCGGTCGGTTCCGGCGCGTTGCGCACTTGCGTCTATTCCACCAAGGATGCAGGCAAGCGGTGCACCCGTGAAAGCCAGTGCGAGGGTCAGTGTCTTGCACGGTCCGGCACTTGTTCGCCCCTCAAACCACTTCTGGGCTGCCACGAAATCCTGCAGGAAAACGGTGCGCGGGTGACCCAGTGCGTCGAGTGATCCTGGCGCTGGCGCTGGTTCTGACAGCTTGCGTTGGCGCTGGCCGCAAGGGTGATGCGGACTTCCGCGATGCCAAGGTCCCGATCTGGTCAGCCGCAGCCTTTGCACCCGCGCGGATCGTCGGACGCTGGCAACAGGTTGCGACCTATCAGGCCAAGCCTGAAGCCACATGCCGGGAAGGACGGCTGGACTTCGAAGCCGCCCCTGCCGGCCTTGCGGTTGAGGGAGTCCTCTGTCTGAACGGCACGGCTCGCAAGGTTTCCGGGTTGGCCACGGTCAGCGGACCGGGACGTTTGCAAGTGAAGGGCCAAGAGGATTGGTGGATCCTTTGGGTCGACGACGGCTATCGTACACTGGCCATTGGCACGCCATCGGGCAGGTTTGGCTTCGTACTTGACCGGGGGGTTGCGGCGCCGGACCGGCTGGTGGCCGCGCGTGAGATCTTCGACTTCAACGGCTATGACCGGGCTGGCTTTCGCGCCCTTTAGCGGACCCGGTCGCACAGGCCCTGCAAATGGCCGACAATGCCGCGGGCGCCAACTTCGGCCTCGCGTACCAGAAAGTCGAAATGCTGGGTAATGGTCTCGACCCGCGCGGAGTCACGAAAGGCAAGGTAATGCCGACCGAGGTAAATGACCGCAAGCAAGGGACCGAAAACGGTTATCGGCGCCGAAAACAGCCGGCGCGCGTCGAAGAGACACAGCCGCAGCGACGGGTAAAGCTGGTCGCACAGGGTCATCAGGTGACGCAATTGCTGCAGGCGCAGGTCGGGTGACAGCCCCTCGTAATACCCGCTGCCGGTGGCGAAGGCGGCAAGTTCGTGGACCGGCACGGCAATCTCGTAATCCGATCCCGCCCCTCGCATCCATTTCAGCCGGTCCTCGAAGGCGCCGATCGCCTGTTCCTCGGTGCGGCCCAGTTGTGGGGCATATTCCCACTCCACTATGGCGCGGGTTTTCAGCATGTCGGGCAGCGTTGCAGGGACGTGGCGGATCTTGTAGCCCGCCGCCTCCTGATGCCAGCCGAAGATGCGTTCGTCGATCAGGGCGCGCGGCGCTTCGGTCAAAGACAGCGAGGCCGCCAGCAGATCGGCAATCGGTTCCGGCCGGCCGGAAAGGCCCAAAAGCCAGTCGGCGCTGATCCCCAAGGCAAGGGCGCAATCGGCGGCAAGCTGCGCGTTGGGCAGCCTTGTGCCGGGCTGCAGCAGCGCCGAGACTGTGGACCGGTCCACCCCGGTCAGCCGCGCAAGTGCCGCCTGGCTGACCTTGCGCCCGGCCATCGCCTCGGCCAGACGGGCGCGGAAGATCGGAGCCCGGTCACGTTTGTCGACTTTGTCCACCATTCGTTGACTTTACAAAACTCAGGTGAGATTTCGTTGACATTATCCCGAATTCCACACAAAGGCACGCGCTGATATCATTTCAGTAATATTACACTACCGGGCACCATCTTGCAGACCAATCCACGCGCCGATCACCAAGCGGTCGAATGGCCAACTCTTGCGGTCTTTGCCGCGACCTATGCGCTTTGGGCGGTAGCGACGACGCTTTTTTGGCAGATCTCTCCCACCCTTGCCGTGATCGCCGCAGCACTTGCGATCGGGCAGTATTCGTCTTTGACGCATGAGGTCCTTCACGGTCACCCGTTCGCAAACCAACGCCTGTCCGAGGCGTTGGTCCTGCCCGGTCTGACCATCTTCGTGCCCTATCTGCGCTTCAAGGACCTGCATCTGAAGCACCATTTCGACCCGGCGCTGACCGACCCTTATGACGACCCGGAGTCGAACTATCTGGATCCCGCCGTATGGGCGCGGCTTTCCGCCCCGGTGCGGGCGCTGCTACGATTCAGCAACACGCTTTTCGGGCGGATGCTGCTGGGCCCGGCGCTATCCACCTGGACACTTGTGACCGGTGATCTGCGGGCAATTCTCATGGGCGACCGCCGGGTGATACTGGCCTGGGCGCTGCATCTGCCGGGCGTGGCGCTGGTCCTGTGGTGGTTGTCGAGTGTCGGCACGATGCCGGTCTGGGCCTATGTCCTGGCGGCCTATCTGGGCTGGAGCCTGCTGAAGATCCGTACCTTCCTGGAACACCGCTCCCATGACGCGGCGCGGGCGCGTACCGTCGTGATCGAAAGCCGGGGCCCGCTGTCGTTGCTGTTCCTGAACAACAATTTCCACGTGGTCCACCACATGCACCCGGGCGTGGCCTGGTACAAGCTTCCCGCGCTGTAC
This sequence comes from Rhodobacter sp., assembly GCA_013821825.1. Taxonomy (GTDB): domain Bacteria; phylum Pseudomonadota; class Alphaproteobacteria; order Rhodobacterales; family Rhodobacteraceae; genus Tabrizicola. The sequence goes on along the minus strand of PNJK01000021.1, from coordinate 44,390 downwards.
TTCGGCAACCGCGACCATTATCTGCGGCGCAACGACAACTATCTTTACCGCAGCTATGTCGAGGTTTTCCGCCAATACCTCTTCCGCGCCAAGGACCCGGTGCCGCACCCGATCTTCCCGGTGGACAAGGGCGGCGTCACCCGGTCAGACGATCCGGCGGAACTGCGGTGTGCTGCCGGAATTGTCGAAGAACGGCACGCCGGGCTGGTCGCTGCCCGTCACTAGGGCTGCTACCTCGGCCAGCACGACCTCGGTGATGAAGGGCAGATCCAGCGCTCGCGCGTCCGGCAAAGGAAGCCAGCGCAGATGCGCCAACTCGCCCGAGGCGGCCGAGAAGTCCTGTGGATCACCAGCAAGGCAGGCAGCATCTGCCAGAAGAAAGCGCGCGTCGAAACGGCGGCTGCGACCAGGGGGTGTGATCGCCCGGAAGACAAAGCGAAGTGCGGGATACGTGGCGGGACGCAGGCGAAGACCGGTCTCCTCCTCCAGCTCGCGGAGCGCGGCGGCAACCAGAACCTCGGGCGCGGGGGCATCCGGGTCGACCATGCTCGCCAGACGAAGCGCGCAGCCATCCGAAAGGTGGCCCGCCAGCGGAGCTGCATGATCGACGGGATCGACCCCGCCCCCCGGAAAGACGAACTTCGACGGCATGAACACCGCCCCAGCCCCGCGCTGGCCCATCAGCACCTCGGGACCGGAAGGCCCAGCGCGCCACAGGATCAGCGTCGCGGCCGGACGGATCGGCTCAGACATTCCGGGTGGACCCAAAGCCATGCATCCGCTTGGCCCATTGCAGCGCCACCATCCCACCCTTCAGGCGTGGCAAAAGGTAAAGCGACAGCGCAACCGTCCCCAGCGAAAGGCCCACTGCAAGCAGCAAGGGCTCGGGTCGCCAGGTCGAATAGACGAACAGCAGAACAGGCGCGAGAATGTGGCCCACAATGAGGATCGTCAGATAGGCGGGCCCGTCATCGGCGCGCTGATGGTGCAGCGCCTCGCCGCAAACCGGGCAGGCGTCGCGAACCTTGAGGTAGCCGCGCATCATGGGACCGCCGCCGCAGTTCGGGCAACGGCGCCGCCAGCCCCGCGCCAACGCCGGTCGCAGCGGGCGATCGTCCGCTTCGTCGTCGGCAAATCCATCGGGATGATCGGCAAGGCTCATTTGCGGGGCTTTCGCGCAAGGACTTTCGCAACAAGCCGGGACCATAGCGCCATGCCGACGCGCTGGACAGGGGGCAGTCCGGACCTGTGGCGCGATGTCGCAAAAATCGACGACGGAAAGCCGGCGGGCGGTCGTGTGATCAAGCAGATGGGCCAGAGAAGTGGCCCCACAAAGGAGAAGATGATGTCTGCACCGCTGAAATCAACTGTCGCCATCCTTGCCCTGCTGGGCACTATCTTCGCGTCCGCCGCCCAGGCCGAGCGGGGCCCGGGCGGTCCGGACAGTCGTGGCAAGATGCTGCTTGAGATGTTCGACAGCATCGACACCGACGGCGACGGCAAGCTGACCGAGGCCGAACTCGCGGCCCACCGCGAAGCCTTGTTCACCGCATCGGACACCAATGGCGACGGGATGCTGGACGCCAAGGAACTTGCCGCCCGCCAGCTTGCCCGTTTCAATGAGACCCTGAGCGATCGCACCGCCCGGATGATCGAAAACCGTGACAACAACGGCGACGGCAGCCTTTCCCTGGCCGAGGTGGATGAAGGCCCAGGCCAGCGCCATTTCGCACGGATCGACAGCGACAATGACGGCGCGATCTCGAAGGCCGAAGCCGAAGCTGCCATGGACCGCATGGGCAAGGGCAAGCATCGCAAGGGCATGATGCAAGGCGGCGCCAACAACTGATCACTTGCCGTGCGCTGCGGTTCCGGTAGACCCGTCACAGGATGACAATGGCCCTCGACGCTCAGGACACAACCTCGGATGAGGCGCTGATGGTTCTCTACGCCAATGGTGACCGTCATGCGGCAATGGCGTTGACCCAACGGGTCACGCCGCGCGTCCTGGCCTATGCGTCAAGAATGCTGTCCGGCGACAGGGCCGAAGCCGAGGACGTAGCGCAGGAAACCATGCTGCGGCTTTGGCGGATGGCGCCGGCCTGGCGGCAGGGTGAAACCAAGGTGACGACCTGGGCCTACCGGGTCGCCACCAACCTGTGCATCGACCGGCAACGGTCGCGGCGCCGGAAGGGTCAGGTCACGCTGGACGATGCGCCCGACCTGGCCGATGGCGCTCCGGGTGCCGACCAACGCTTGCAGGATGGCCGCCGGATGCTGGCGCTAGAGGCGGCGCTGGCGGAATTGCCGGACCGGCAGCGTCAGGCCGTCGTGCTGCGGCACATCGAGGGGTTGTCGAACCCCGAGATCGCCGCCGTGATGGAGATCGGGGTCGAGGCCGTGGAAAGCCTGACTGCCCGCGGCAAGCGCGCCCTTGCAGCTGTTCTGTCAGGGCAAAAAGAGGCCTTGGGATATGAGGATGAAGGTCATGCAGGATAAGGAACTGGACAAGCTTCTGGCCGTGGCGGCAAATCAGGCCCCCCGTCCATCGGCAGGGTTCATGGACCGGGTACTTGCCGACGCGCTGTCGCTGCAACCCAAGCCTGCTGAGCTGCCGCAACGGCCCTCTCCAACGGCAGAGGGCCTGGTGGCCCGGATTGCCGTCCTGTTCGGCGGGGCTCCGGCGCTGGCGGGGGTCTGTTCCGCCGCCGTGGTGGGCCTTGCCTTCGGCTATCTGAACCCGACGACACTGGATGTCCTGACCGGCGGGTTGACCGGGGCCGAAACGCTGGAGATGTTCCCTTCGGCTGATTTTCTGACGACAGAAGGTTGATGCGATGACCGATCCCGTGATCCCCCCCGCTTCTTCCCCTCCAGCTCTCCCTTCTGCCCCGGTGCCGCCGGCTTCGTCAGGGCGCGGGCTCAAGATCGCACTTGCGGTGTCGGTCGCGCTGAACCTTGGAGTGGCGGGCATGGCAGCTGGTGCCTGGATGAGTGGTGACCGCGGCCGGGGCATGCCGCGGGATCTGTCCTTCGGCCCCTTCAGCGAAGCGTTGACCCAGGACGACCGTCGCGCCCTGCGCTCGGCCCTGATTGAACGCTCCTCCGGGTTCCGCGAGGCGCGGGCAGCGGCACAGGCGGAATTCGCGGCACTTCTGACCGCGCTTCGGGCAAGCCCCTTCGACTTCGCCACCGTTCAGTCCGCCCTTGCCGCCATCGAGGCGCGCAATGCCGGACGGCTTGAAGTGGGCCGCAGCCTGATCGAGACGCGGATTTCCGAGATGTCCGAAGCGGATCGTCTGGCCTTTGCCGACCGGCTGGAAAAAGGCCTGCGCCGCCGTCCCCCGAAGGACTGAACGGCAAAGGTGATTGTGCTTCAGGCGGCGCTCAGCCGGAAGGTCACCTGGTTGCGCCCCGCCCCCTTGGAGTCAAGCAGCGCAAGATCGGCCTGCTGGACCACCGCATCGATCGACACCGCCCCGCCCGCCACCGCGACCCCGATGGACACCGTCACTGTCAGCCCCTTCCCCGAAGGCAGTAGGATCGGCCGTTCTTCAACCGCTTCGCACAGCCGTTCGGCCACCTGGCGGGCGTCGGCAATGCCGCTGTCGGGCAGCACGACCAGAAACTCCTCGCCCCCGATGCGCGCCAGAAGGTCGCTGTCGCGCAGGTTGGCCGTCAAACGCCGCGCGACTTCGACCAGAACCTCGTCGCCAGCCGCATGGCCATGCTGGTCATTGACCAGTTTGAAGCGGTCCAGATCCACCACCATCACCGCGAAATCCGTAGACGTTTCCGTCGCGCGTTTGGCAATCGTCGTGAGTTGCGGAACCGCATAGCGGCGGTTGTAAAGCCCGGTAAGCGGGTCGATCATTGCCAGTCGCAGGCTGTCCTGCATTCTGGCGCGCTGCCTGTCCCCGGCACGCTTGCGCCGCAAGAGGCTGCGCACGCGCACAGCAAGTTCCGTTGCCGTGACGCCGGGCCCGGCCACATCATCGGCGCCAAGGTCGTAAGCCATCGCGGCATCGTCAACGGCGCTGCTGCGACCCAGAACGCAGACTGCGGCATGTTGGGTCGCTTGATGGCTTTTCAATTCGGACAGCAGGCGAAGCGACCCGGCGGCCCCGCTGTCATCTTCCTGCACGACAAAGACGTCCGGCCCGCCCGACATCGCGGCCTCAGCCAGCGCCTGCGTGCGCGACAGCACGACCAGCCGGTCACGCAGATGGGCGGACAGGTCTTCCTGCAACAGCCGCGCCTCCGTCGGCCGGGGCGAGACAAGAGCGACGGTGCCGGAAGGCACGAAAGTCATCACAGGTTCGGCAAACCCGCCGGGGGTCAAGCCGCCCTCGGCCTCGAATTCCACGCCGACCCGCGCGCGCAGCAAGTTGCGGACCCGCGCCAGCAACAGACGATCCGCCGCCGGTTTCAAGACCACGTCGTCCGCGCCAGCAGCAAAGGCAGCCAGACGCGCGGCAGGGTCCTGGTTGCCGGTGAGCACGATCACGGGAATGTCACGACAGCGCGGATCGGCCCGAAGCCGACGCAGCACCTCTTGACCGGAGATGTCAGGCAAGCTCAGGTCCAGCAGGATGAGATCGGGACGATCGCCGGCGCAGGATTGCGCAGCGGCGAGACAGCTTTCACCGTCACTGGCAAGCATCGGCTCATAGAACGCCGCCGACAGCCGCGCCCCATAGACAATCCGATTTGTTGCCATATCGTCAACAATGAGGATTCGACCGCTCATCTTAAACTTTCATGAACCCTTTCCCGGGATTCTGGACATTGTGTTGTCCAGTTGGTTAAGAAATCCTTTCCGTATTCCTGCCAATCGTCATATTGCCCCCATGGCGGGGCAGAAAAGGCGCAGGAAACCGAAGAAATGCAGCAGGACTCTGCTCAAATCCTTGCCCTTCAGGCGCTGGCCTGGCTTGCGGCCAGCGACGAAATGATGCCCGCATTCCTTAACACAACCGGGGCGAGTTTGGGCGATTTGCGCGCTCGCGCCGGGGATGTGGAGTTCCAGGGGGCGATTCTCGATTTCCTGATGATGGACGATCAATGGGTCATCGCCTTTTGCGACCAGCACGGCCTGCCCTATACCGCGCCCCAGACCGCGCGCGCCGCCCTGCCCGGCGGCGCGCCCGTACACTGGACCTGAAGCCCCTTCTTCCAAGGACTGCAAAGACATGATCGACGGCCTGCTTTTCGACAAGGACGGAACGCTTTTTGATTTTCGGATCAGTTGGGGACGCTGGGCGGCGGGGTTCCTTGCCTCTGTCGCGCAGGATGCCGACCATGCGGCGCGGTTGGGCCTGGCGATCGGATTTGATCCCGACACGTTGACCTTTGCGCCGGACAGCCCGGTGATCTCCGCCACCGCAGCCGACATCGCGGCGGCGCTGGCCCCGTATCTGCCGGGAAAGACAGTGGCCGAACTGACCAGCCAAATCGATGACACCGCCGGGGCAGCCCCGATGTCCGAGGCGGTGCCGCTGCTCCCGCTGCTGGCCGGTCTGCGGTCGCAGGGGCTTAAGCTGGGCGTAGCCACCAATGACAGCGAGGCCCCGGCCCGGCAGCATCTTGCCGCGCATGGCATCACGGACTGCTTCGATTTCATCGCCGGCTACGATTCCGGCCATGGCGCAAAACCCGGCCCTGGCATGTGCCTTGCCTTCGCGGGCAGCCTTGGCCTTGATCCGGCGCGCGTGGCGATGGTGGGCGACAGCCGCCATGATCTTGAAGCCGGTCGGGCTGCCGGAATGCGGACCGTCGCGGTGCTGACCGGGGTGGCTTTACGCACGGATCTGGCCCCGCATGCGGACGTGGTTCTGCCGGATATCGGCGCCCTTCCCGCCTGGCTGGCGGGCCTTGGAGACTGACTATCCGACTCTCGGCACGAAAACGACGCTTGCGCGTCGCTGATACGGTGTCCATTTCCCATCTGCTTCCGTCATCTTCGCGACTAGGACAACGGAGAGCGACGATGACCGAAGAACCAACCCGGAGAAAGCGCGCCGGCGGGCGTGCGGGGATGCAGGTTCGCGCCGGAACCGCGGCGATCGACCAGATGCCCTGGCGGATTCCGGTCAACCCCGACCGCCCGACCGAGCCTTTGGATGCCGACGGCGTGCAGCGCGTCCACAAGACCGCGATGCGCATCCTGCGCGACATCGGGATCGAGTTTCTGAACCCCGAGGCAGTGGCGATCCTGAAACAGGCCGGCTGCATCGTGAACGGCACCAACGTCCGCATGGACGAGGATTTCGTGATGGAAATGGTTGCCCGCGCGCCAAAGACCTTCACCATCACCCCGCGCAACCCTGACCACGAAATCATCATGGGCGGCAAGCACATGGTGTTCGTCAACGTCTCGTCACCCCCGAACGCCTGGGACATGGAGCGAGGCAAACGCTCGGGCGACTTCGAGACGTTCAAGGAATTCATGAAGCTGACGCAGTATTTCAACTGCATCCACGTGGCGGGCGGTTACCCGGTCGAGCCGATCGACATCCACCCTTCGGTGCGGCATCTGGACTGTCTTTATGAAAAGCTGACCCTGACCGACAAGGTCTGCCATGCATACTCGCTGGGGGCCGAGCGGGTTGAGGACGTGATGGAAATGGTCCGCATCGCGGGCGGGTTAAGCGCTGAGGAGTTCCAGGCCAAGCCCCGGATGTACACCAACATCAACTCGGTCTCGCCCCTGAAGCACGACTTCCCGATGCTTGACGGCGCGATGCGGCTGGCGCGGCGCGGGCAGCCGGTGGTGGTCACACCCTTCACGCTTGCCGGAGCGATGGCCCCTGTCACCATGTCGGGCGCTGTGGCGCTGTCGATTGCCGAGGCTTTGGCTGCGGTGGTCCTGCTGCAATACATCAACCCCGGCTGCCCGGTGGCCATCGGTACCTTCACCTCGAACGTCGACATGAAATCCGGCGCGCCCGCCTTTGGCACGCCGGAATACATGCGCGCCACCCAGATGACGGGCCAGCTGGTCCGCTTCTACGGCGTCCCGATGCGCGCCTCTGGCGTCTGCGCGGCGAACGTGCCGGACGGGCAGGCGATGTGGGAAACATCGAACAGCCTGTGGTCGGCCGTGCAATCGGGGACCAACATGGTCTACCACGCGGCGGGCTGGCTGGAGGGCGGGCTGATCGCCAGCCCGGAAAAGTTCATCATGGACTGCGAGGTCCTGCAGATGATCCAGCGCTATTTCGAAGAGGCGACGTTTGCCACGACCGAAGACGACCTTGCCTTCGACGCGATCAAGGAGGTCGGGCCGAACGGGCATTACTTCGGGGTCCAGCATACCCAGGACCGCTATCAGCACGCCTTCTACGCGCCGATCTGTTCGGACTGGCGCAATTACGAAGCCTGGCAGCTGGACGGAGCCACGTGGACGCAAGAGCGGGCGCACCGGATCTACAAGCAGATCATCGCCGAGTTCGAAGCCCCCGCGATGAACGGTGACCATAAGGAGGACCTCCGCCGCTTCGTGGCCAAGCGCAAACAGGAAGGCGGCGCGCCAACGGATTTCTGAGGCGGGCTGTCCCGGCAGGGATCATCCGGGCGGGGCGCGCCTCCGGCCCGTCCGGATGTTCGCGCGGGTAGGCCGCCAGGCGGGCGGCAGACCGTCTCAACGCCCCAGGGCGGCCTCCTCCACCAGCCAGTCGACGAAGTGCCTGGCATCGCCAAGTGCATGCGTCGCCAAGGGCTCCAGCACGAAGAACCCCTCGGAAATCCCGACTTCAAGGTCGAAGGGCGCCACAAGTGCGCCGCTTGTCCGGTAGGGCGCGGACAGGGATTTGCGCCCCAGGGCCACGCCAGCCCCCTCGCAGGCCAGGGCGTAGGCTGTCAGCGAAGTGTCCGTCTGGATCCCCTGTCCTGGATTGACCCGGTTCGCCTTGGCCGCTGCCAGCCAAGTTCCCCAGCCTTCCTGATACCCCTGCACATGCACCAGACGCTGCCGCGCCAGATCATCCGGCGCCTTCAACTGGCTGGCCAGCCCCGGCGCGCAAAGCGGAGTTATCGTCTCTTGCGTCAGGCGATGGCTTCGGGCGTCGGCGAAGACCCCGATGCCGTATTGGATATCCAGATCGAAGGCTTCAGCGTCAAACGGATCGACCCAGACGCTGGAAAGGATGTGCAACTGGGTCGACGGGTGCCGTTCGAGGAACCCGGGCAGTCGCGGGCTCAGCCAGTTCACCGCAAAGGCCACCACGCAGCGGATCGTCAGGATTTCATCGCGCGGACGGCCAAAGACTTCACGGGTGCCATTCGACAACCGTTCCAGGGCATCCTGCACCTTGGGAAGATAAGCCTGGGCCCATTTGGTCATTTCCAGACTTCGGGGGTGGCGGATGAACAACTGGTGGTGTAGCCGCTGTTCCAGCGACTTCACGTGCTTGGAAACGGCCGCCTGCGTCAGATGAAGCTCATGCGCTGCGGCGGTAAAACTAAGCAGGCGGGCCGACACTTCGAACGCACGCAACCAAGTCAGCGGCGGGAGATCACGGTACATTTTCACCCTTAGCTTGCCATAACCATTTGTAGGGTCATTGGGACCGAATACATCGTTTGATCAGAAGCCGCCAGCAAAGCGATCATGCGCTTCAAACATGGAGGATCACTTGTTTTCGTTTCAGCCCAGCGCCCGTATCCGGCCCTCTCCCTTCTTCGAGGCCGCAGTCGCCGATGGCCTGAAGACAGCCAACGTTTACAACCAGATGATCATGCCGACCGGCTTTGGAGACCCCGAGGGCGAGTACTGGCGACTGATCAACGGCGTCTCGCAATGGGATGTCGGCGTCGAGCGGCAGGTCCAGCTGAAAGGGCCCGAAGCGGGCCGCCTGGCCCAGGTCCTTTCGACCCGCGATCTGTCGAATTGCAAGGTCGGTCAGGGCAAGTATGTCGCCGTTTGCGACCATGCCGGCACGATCATCAATGACCCGATCCTTCTGAAGCTGGCCGATGACCTTTTCTGGCTGTCGATTGCCGACAGCGACGTCGAGCTCTGGGCCAAGGCCATCGCCGCCGAGCGCGGCCTGAACGTCGATATCTGCGAAGCCGACGTATCACCCATGGCGCTGCAGGGACCAAAGGCCGAAGACGTCGTGGCACATGTGCTGGGCGATTGGGTGCGGGCGCTGAAATACTTCTGGTTCCGCGAGACCGAGATCGACGGTATCCCCGTTGCCGTGCAGCGGTCGGGCTGGTCCAAGCAGGGCGGCTTCGAGATCTATCTGAAGGACAGCACGCAAGGCACCCGGCTTTGGAACATCTTCAAGGAAGCGGGCCAGCCTTGGGGCATAGGCCCAGGCGCCCCCTCCACACCGGAACGCGTGGAAAGCGGGCTGCTTTCGGTCGGGGGCGATACCGACGACCGGACCAACCCGTTCGAGGTCCGGCTGGAAAAATTCGTCGATCTGCATGTCCCGGATGACACCGTCGGCATTCAGGCCCTGCGCAGGATCAGGGCCGACGGCATCCGGCGGCACCAGCTGGGGATCGTGCTGGAAGGCGACAGACCCGCGCCTCTTGGCATGCGCCGGGAGGATGTGGTTCTGGACGGGCGACGCATCGGAATGCTGACCAACTGTGTCTGGTCCTATCGGATGAAGGCAAATATCGGCTTTGTGCTGATCGACAGTGCCGTTCCGGTCGGGACCGAGGTCATGGTTGCGCGGGCCGATGGACCCGGCCGGGGCATGCTGGTCGAGATCCCGTTCCGGTGATTCACGGCCTGCCCACCCTCTTCCCGCTGGCAACCGCAAACATGACAGGGCGGCGGGAATACTGGCCGGGGCTGGGCTAAGCTGATGCCGATGATCGCCTCGCCCGAGCCCGGCAATGGCGCGGCGGGCCTGTTCTCGATGCCGGTGTCCGAGTTTCCGGGTGCGGAACCCGCGCCCGTGATTTTTGAAACCGAAGGCCGCAAGCGTCGCCTCTTGGCAGACAGGATCATTCAGGGCGAGGGTGAACCCATCGCCGGTCCCGACCCGGAAAAGGAGGTCACGGTGACCAATACCGGCTCCTGGATGGGTCCCGACATCACCATCGCCACCGCCAACGAGGCCAAAGTCCGGGCACTTGGCCGGGTCTGGGATCTCGACGGCCGGTCGGCCGAGATCTGCCAGATCGACTGGCGTGGCCCAGGTTGAGGGGGAGCCATGAAAGATGACTATGAAGCCTTGGAGTTCAGTGTTGCCAACCATGTGGCGTTGTCGCCGCTGTCATTCCTGAAACGGGCGGCCCATGTCTACCGCGACCGGCCAACCCTGACCTACGGCACGCTCACCCGCGACTGGAGCGGCTTTGCCGATCGGTGCCGGGCCGTGGCCACGGGGCTCGGGCAGCTTGGGATCGGCAAGGGGGATACGGTTGCGGTCCTGTCCCCGAACATCCCCGAACTGTTCGAGCTGCACTATGCCGTGCCGCTGACCGGGGCGTGGTCTACCACCACCGCGGGGCCTGGCTGATGGCGATGGGCACCGTGGCCGGCTGGAGCCTGCCGCAACATCCGACCTACCTGTCGATCGTGCCGATGTTCCATTGCAACGGCTGGAACCACCCCTGGGCCATTGCCATAGTCGGCGGGCACATGATCTTTACCCGCGACGCGCACCCTGAAAAGCTGCTGGCCGCCATGGCCGCGCACGGGGTGACCCACATGGGCGCCGCACCGGTCGCGCTGCAGATGCTGTGCGAAAGCCCGGCGGCACCAGCCCAGCCTTTCTCGCCGAAGATCAAGGTGCTCACCGCTGGCGCCCCGCCGCCGCCCTCTGTCCTTGAACGCGCGGCAAGTCTGGGGCTTGAAGTTATGCAGGTCTGCGGCCTGACCGAAACCTACGGCCACATCTCGCGATGCCTGTGGCAGGAGGCATGGGGCGAGTTGCCCCCTGCCGAACAAGCCGCGATGCAGGCGTTGCAGGGCGTTACCTTTCCCATGCTCGAAGATCTGCGGGTGGTTGACCGCGCCACCGGGCTGGACGTGCCCGCCGACGGGGTGGCCCCGGGGGGAAATCGCGATCCGTGGCAACACCGTGATGTCGGGCTACTACAAGGACCTCGCCGCCACGACCGAGGCATTCAAGGACGGCTGGTTCTGGTCCGGCGACGCCGCCGTCGTCCATTCCGACGGCTACGTCCAGATCCGCGACCGCTTGAAGGACGTGATCATCTCGGGCGGCGAAGACATCTCGTCGGTCGAGGTCGAGGCGGCGCTTCACCGGCACCCCGAGGTGCAAGTGGCCGCAGTGGTGGCGCGTCCGCATGCCCCTTGAGGCGAATGCCCTTGCGCCTTCATCGAGCGGCGCGCCGGAACGGCGGTCACCGAGGCCGAGATCATTGCCTTCTGCCGCGAAAAGCTTGCACATTTCAAAGCGCCGAAGACAGTGGTCTTCCAGACCCTGCCAAAGACCGCCACCGGCAAGATAAAGAAATACCTGCTGCGCGAAGCGGCCCGCGCACTTGGCGCGCAGAACTGATTATATCCGACTGGCAGGCAAGGCTGATCAAAGGCGCTTGGGGCGCAAGAGTGAACGAAAGCGCCTGACGTGCAAAATTGAAAGAGGAATGCGGAAATGACCTTCAAGGCCCTGGTTGTCGAAAAAGATGCCGAGGGCAAAACCTCGGCCAGTGTCCAGACGCTGGACGAAGCCTCTCTGCCACAGGGAAACGTCACGGTCGCGGTGGAATACTCGACCGTGAACTACAAGGACGGGCTTTGCATTGGACCCGGCGGCGGTCTGGTCCGCGCCTATCCTCATGTTCCGGGCATCGACTTTGCCGGAACGGTCGAAGCCTCGGACGATCCGCGCTATCAGGCTGGAGACAAGGTCATCCTGACCGGCTGGCGCGTGGGCGAGACGCACTGGGGTGGCCATGCCCAGAAGGCGCGGGTTGAAGCCGACTGGCTGGTGCCGCTGCCCGCGGGCCTGACCACCCGGCAGGCGATGGCGATCGGCACGGCGGGCCTGACCTCGATGCTCGCGATCCTTGCGCTTGAGGCGCATGGTCTGACGCCCGGTCACGGCCCGGTCCTGGTCACGGGTGCCGCCGGGGGTGTCGGATCGGTCGCCGTGGCGCTTCTGGCCGCCATGGGGCACGAGGTTGCTGCCGTCACTGGTCGACCTGAGACCGAAGCCTACCTGCGGGACCTGGGTGCCACCCGTATCGTGCCGCGTGCGGAACTGGCCGAAACGGTCAAGCGCCCGCTCGAATCCGAAACCTGGGCCGGTTGCGTCGACGCGGTTGGCGGGGCGATGCTCGCGCGGGTTCTGGGGCAGATGAACTATGGCGCATCGGTTGCGGCGGTAGGCCTTGCCGGGGGTGCCACCCTGCCTGCTACCGTGATCCCCTTCCTGCTCCGGGGCGTCAACCTTCTGGGCATCGACAGCGTGCGACAACCCTATGACCGCCGTGTTGCCGCCTGGGCGCGCCTGCGAAGTCAGATGCCGATGCACCGGCTGGAGCAGATGATCGTGCCCGCTACGCTGGCCGATCTGCCGCGCCTGGGTGCGGACATCCTTGCCGGCAAGGTGCAGGGTCGGGTTGTTGTCGATGTGAACGCCTGACCAGCCATGGGCACGCCGCTTCAGATCCCAAGGGCAGGCAGTGTCACCGCAAAGGGGCACGCAAGCTTTGCCGTCCTGCTGCTTGTCGGCTTCAGCCACCTTGCTCTGGCCGGCGCGAACGAAGTGGCAGGCCGACCGGTCTATGGCTGGTCGACCCTGACGCTTGACAGCAAACCGGCGCGCGGGTCCGCCGGTTTTGAGATCAGCCCGGATATGGTGATCGGTGCCCTGCCCCGGAATGCCGTTCTGGTGGTCGTTGGTGGCCGCCACATCGTCGGTGAAGCGCCGCGTCGGGTCATCGGCCACCTTCGCCGCGAGGTCGCGCATGGGCGCCAACTTGTCGGCATCTCCGATGCGATAACGGTCAAGGCCGCGGCTGGGGTTCTGGCCGGCCAGCCCGGCGCGGTTCATCGCCGGGCTGACCGGCTTTGCCGGAGTGCCGATCCTTTCACGGCAGAACAGAAAGATCTTTGGCCTTTCACCGTCGGATCGTGGAAGGATCGTGCGCCCACCCCCGGATCATCAAGACGCGAACGAATGGGTCCACGCCCTCACTCCCAACACGCTGCCAAGAGGAACCGAAATTGCCCCATCTTTCCGAACTCTCACTCACACGCGTTGCGCTTGAGCAGCAGGATGATGGCGTCCTGATCGCCACGCTCAACCGCCCGGAAAAGCGCAATGCCCTTGACAGCGTTGCGATCGACGAATTGATCACCCTGTTCTCGGCTGTTCCGCGCAGTGGGGTCCGGGCCGTGGTTCTGGCGGCCGAGGGGGACCATTTCTGCGCGGGTCTCGATCTTGTCGAACATCACGAAGAAGACCGCAGCCCGGCCGAATTCATGCATCTTTGCCTGCGCTGGCACGAAGCCTTCAACAAGATGGAATATGGCGGGGTGCCAATCATCGCGGCGCTGAAGGGCGCCGTGGTTGGCGGCGGACTTGAACTTGCCAGCAGCGCCCATGTCCGGGTTGCCGACGCCTCGACCTACTTCGCCCTGCCCGAAGGCCAGCGGGGGCTTTTCACCGGCGGCGGGGCAACCATCCGGGTTACCGGCCTTGTCGGCAAGGCGCGGATGATCGACATGATGCTGACCGGCCGCACCTATCGCGGGCAGGAAGCGGTGGACATCGGCCTGGCCCAGTATCTGGTCGACGGGTCCAGCCTTGAATTTGCGACGGCCCTGGCTCGCCGTGCCGCCGAGAACCTGCCGCTGTCGAACTTCGCGATCTGTTCCGCAATCAGCCATCTCGGCAACATGTCCGCTTTGGATGCAAGCTATGCCGAAGCCGTCGTCGCCGGCATCGTGAACACCCAGCCTGACGCCCGCTCCCGCCTGGATGCGTTCAAGAAGGGGACTGGCCCGAAGATCAGGGGCTAGGCCCCACAGCCGGGACATGGCGATTGGCCGGGCCTCAGGCAGGGATCACGGCCGTCGCCTCGATCTCGACCTTGGCCCGGTCTTCGACCAGCGCCACCACCTGCACCAGCGCCATGGCAGGGTAATGCCGCCCGATCACCGCCTTGTAGACCCGGCCAAGGTCTTTCAGGCTGCCAAGATAGTCCCGCTTGTCGGTCACATACCAGGTCAGCCTCACAAGATTTTCCGGCCCGGCCCCGGCACAGGCGAGAACCTCGACGATGGAGCGCAGGGCCTGTTCCACCTGCCCCACGAAATCATCGGTCTCGAATTCCTGATCGGCGTTCCAGCCGATCATCCCGCCGGTAAAGACCATGCGCCCGGTCGCAGCGACGCCATTGGAATAGCCGATGGTGGGTTTCCAGTGCGAAGGGTGCAGAACCTGCAAGCCGGTGTCGGTCATGCTTCCTCCAGATGCGCAGCAAGTGCCGCACGAACAGGGTCGGGCCAGCGGCCGGGCCGCTGTTCGGGCGACAGCCAGACAAGGGTCAGCCACGCGGTCAACCGATGGTCGTTTCCGCAGAGCGTCTCCAGACGGAAGGTCGCGGAACTGCCGCCCAGTTTTTCGACCACAAGGCACCAGTCCAGCACATCGCCAAGCCGTGAGGGCGCGCGGAAGTCCGTCTCGATCCGCGCTGTCGGCACGCCGACCCCATCCGCCATCATGGCATGGAACGAATAGCCCACCACCTCGCGGAAAAAGTTCTCGCAGATCGAGTTCGTCATCTCGAAATAGCGGGGGTAGAAGACGATCCCTGCTGGGTCGCAGTGGTTGAATTCCACCCGGATCTGGCGTGCGTAGCTCATCCCAGCACGCTTCGCGCGATGACGACGCGCTGGACGTCGGACGCCCCCTCATAGATCCGGAGCGCCCGGATCTCGCGGTACAGGCTTTCTACCACCGAGCCGTGGCGCACGCCGTCGCCGCCATGCAGCTGCACGGCCATGTCGATCACCTCCTGCGCGGCCTCGGTAGCGTAAAGCTTGGCCATCGCCGCCTCGCGCGTGACACGCGCGGCCCCGGAATCCTTCACCCAGGCGGCGCGGTAGACCAGCAGCGCCGCCGCGTCGATCTTCAAGGCCATGTCGGCCAGGTGACCCTGCACCAGCTGCAATTCGGCCAGCGCCTGCCCCTGAATCCGCCGCGCCTTGACCCTGGTAAGCGTTTCGTCCAGCGCCCGGCGGGCAAAGCCAAGGGCCGCCGCGCCGACGGTTGACCGGAACACGTCCAGCACCGACATTGCCAGCTTGAACCCATCGCCCGGACGCCCGATCAAGGCACCTTCGGGCAACACGACGCCCGACAGTCTCAGCCGGGCAAGGGGATGCGGGGCGACCACCTCCAGCCGTTCGGCAATCTCCAGCCCCGGCACGTCGGCGGGCATCAGGAAGGCGGACAGTCCCTTGGCGCCCGGCGCCTCTCCGGTGCGGGCGAAGATCACGTAGACATCGGCAATTCCGCCGTTGGAAATCCAGGTCTTCTCGCCTTCGATCAGCCAGCCGCCCTGCACCCGCTTCGCCGTCGTGGCTATGGCGGCCACGTCCGACCCCGATTCTGGCTCGGTCAGCGCAAAGGCGGAAATCGCCGTGCCAACGCGCGTGCGGTCCAGCCATTCGCGCTGCTCGGGCGAGCCGAACAGGCTGACGGCCCCCATGCCCAGCCCCTGCATCGCAAAAGCGAAATCTGCCAGCCCTTCATGCCGGGCCAGCGTTTCCCGGATCAGACAGAGGGTGCGCACATCCAGCCGCTCGGCCTCGCCCGCGCCGGAATGGCGCAGCCAGCCGTCCGCGCCCAGCAAGGCCACCAGCTTTCGGCAGGCGGCATCCACGTCCGCATGGTCCACCGGCAGATGCGCGGCGCACCAGTCATCAAGTGCTCCGGCGAGGTCGCGGTGGCGCGGCTCGAAGAAGGGCCAGTCAAGAAAGGTCCGGTCGCCCATGCATTCACCTGTTCCCAAATATCCCACGGGGGTGCGGGGGTGTGAAACCCCCGCTCCGCACTCAGTCACCCTGAAACACGGGCGTTTGCTTGGCCACAAAGGCGCGATAGGCGCGCTCGAAGTCGCGGGTCTGCATGCAGATCGCCTGTGCCTGAGCCTCGGCCTCAATCGCCTGCTCCAGCCCCATGTTCCATTCCTGATTGATCTGGGTCTTGGTGATGCCATGCGCGAAGGTCGGACCCGCTGCCAATTGCCGCGCCAGCGTCAGCACTGCGTCCTCCAGCGCCTCGGGCGCGAGGAGGCTGTTCCAGAAACCCCAGCGTTCCCCTTCCTCGGCCCGCATCACACGGCCGGTGTAAAGCAACTCTGCCGCCCTGCCCTGCCCGATGATGCGGGGCAGCATCGCACAGGCGCCCATGTCGCAGCCCGCCAGCCCGACGCGGGTGAACAGGAAGGCGCATTTCGCCGCGGGCGTGGCCAGCCGCAGGTCGGAGGCCATGGCCATGATCGCCCCGGCGCCGACGCAGACGCCATCCACCGCCGCAATCACCGGCTTGCCGCAGCCGATCATCGCCTTGACAAGATCCCCGGTCATCCGGGTGAACGCCAGCAGTTCCTTCATCTCCATCCCGACCAGCGGGCCGATGATGTCATGCACGTCCCCGCCCGAGCAGAAATTGCCGCCATTGGAGCCAAGGATCACCACATCCACATCCGAAGCATAGGCCAGTGCGCGGAAGGTGTCGCGCAGCTCGGCGTAGCTGTCGAAAGTCAGGGGGTTCTTCCGGTCGGGCCGGTTCAGGCGGATGGTGGCGATCCGGTCGGTCACCTGCCACAGGAAATGCTGGGCCGTCAGCCCGGCAAGCTTGGTCATCATGTGCCTCCCATACGCTTGAGGATGTCGGTCAAGGCATCCAGATCGGCCTCGGACAGTTTGGCGAAAAGGTCCGACACTTCCGCCTCATGCCCGGCGGCAAGCCCCTCGAACTGTGCCAGACCGGCCGGAGTCAGTGCGACAAAGACCGTGCGCCTGTCCGTCTCGGACGGGGTGCGGCGGACAAGCCCATCCTTTTCCAGCCGGTCAACCACCGTGGTCGCGTTGCCGTTCGAGACCAGGAGCATGCGGGAAAGTTCGCTCATCGTCACACCGTCGCGGCGGCGGTAGAGGGCGGCCATCACGTCGAAGCGCGGCAAGGTCGTCTGGTGCTCAACCCGCAGGAATTCGCGCAGGTGGCCCTCGGCCATCCGGGTCACGCCCAGAAGGCGGACCCACATCTTCAGCCTGCGCTTGGAGAGGGGATCGGTCATGCCTCGCCGCCCGAGATGCTGATGCCCTGACCGTTTACCCCCTCGGACCCCGCCGAGCAAAGCCAGAGGGCAGCCGAGGTTACTTCGTCGGGGCGATAAAGCCGGTTCTGCGGGCTCATTGCTTCCAGTGCTGCCCGGGCCTCGGCCAGGGTGCGCCCGGTCTTTTCTGAAATCACCTTGACCGAGTGCTCGGTCATTTCGGTATCAAGAAACCCCGGACAGATCGCATTGACCGTCACTGGCCCCCGCGCCACTTCCAGCGCCAGCGAGCGGACGATCCCCATCACGCCGTGCTTGGCCGCAGCATAGGGCGCGACCTTGGCATAGCCCTTCAAGCCGGCGGTCGAAGAGACCGCAATCAGCCGCCCCCAGCCGTCAAACTGCCGCAACCCTTCGCGGAAAGTCAGGAAGACCCCGGTCAGGTTTACCGCCAGCATCGCGTTCCACTGCGCCAGCGTGGTCCTGGCAAAGGGCGCGCTGTCGGCCTGCCCTGCATTGGCAATGACGATCTCCACTTTTCCGGCCTGGGCGAAAAGACCTTGGACCGAGGCTTCGTCGGTCACGTCGCAGGGCAGCGCACGGATCGCCGGATGCCGCGCCGCCACATCCGCAAGCGCGGCAGGACGGCGACCGCAGATCACCACCTTCGCGGCACCCGCGCGGGCAAAGCCGATCGCGAGGTCTGCCCCTGCGCCCGACCCGCCACCCGTGACCAGAACCCGCCGCCCTTCCACGTTCATGCCCGGATCGCCTCTGCCGTCTTCTGCTGCAACCGCCGCATCTGGTCCCGCCCAGCCAGATACGGCAGCGGCCATTCCGTCGCAGCATCCTCCATCGCCACGGCTGCGTGAAGGGTCCAGTAGGGGTTCGCCAGATGCGGCCGCGCAAGGCAGACCAGATCGGCACGACCGGCCAGGATGATCGAGTTCACGTGGTCCGGCTCGGTGATGTTGCCGACGGCCATGGTGGCGATGCCCGCCTCGTTGCGGATGCGGTCGCTGAACGGCGTCTGGAACATCCGCCCATAGACCGGCCGGGCATCCGTCGAGGTCTGACCCGCCGAGACGTCGATGATGTCGGCCCCCGCCCCGGCAAACATCTGCGCGATCAGCACGGCTTCATCCGGGGTCACCCCCTCATCGCCAACCCAGTCGGTCGCACTGATGCGGACCGAGATCGGCTTTTGCTCACCCCATTCGGCGCGCATGGCCTGCAACACGTCCAGCGGCCAGCGCATGCGGTTTTCCAGGCTGCCACCGAACTCATCGGTCCGAATGTTCGATTTTGGGCTTATGAAGGACGAGATCAGATAACCATGGGCCGCATGAAGTTCGATCATGTCAAAGCCCGCACTTCGCGCCATCCGGGTTGCGGCCGCGAATTCCGCTGTTACCGCGTCCATGTCTGCCCGCGTCATCGCATGCGGGGTGGCGTTGCGCGGCGACCATGGCAGGGGCGATGGCGCGATGATTTCCCAGTTGCCTGATGCGAGCGGGGCATCGCCTTCCTCCCAGCCGAGTTGGGTGCTGGCCTTGCGGCCGGCGTGGCCGATCTGGCAGCAAATCTTCGCATCCGTCTCGGCATGGACGAAATCGACCACCCGCTTCCACGCCGCCTCATGCTCCGGGGCGTATAGACCCGGACAACCGGGGCTGATCCGACCTTGCGCCGAGGTGCAGGTCATTTCGGTGTAGACCAGTCCGGCCCCACCCTTGGCGCGTTCGCCGTAATGGACCAGATGCCAGTCGGTCGGACAGCCATCCACGGCCTTGTACTGTGCCATCGGCGACACCACGACCCGGTTCTTCAATGCCATGTCCCGCAAGCGGAACGGCGCGAACATCGGCTTTCGGCCCGGTTGCCCACCCGCCTGACGCTGGAACCAGTCTTCGGTCCGGCCCAGCCATTCAGGATCGCGCAGGCGCAGGTTTTCATGGCTGATCCGCTGGCTGCGGGTCAAAAGTGAATAGGCGAACTGTTCGGGGGGCAGGTCCAGATAACGCTCCACCTGCTCGAACCACTCCAGCGAGTTGCGGGCAGCGGATTGCAGGCGCAGCACCTCGACCCGGCGTTCGTCCTGATAGCGGGCGAAGGCAGCCTCCAGCGTCGGTTCGCTGTGCAGGTATTCGGCCAGCGCAATCGCGCTGTCAAAGGCCAGCCGGGTGCCGGAACCGATAGAGAAATGCCCTGTCGCCGCAGCATCGCCCATCAGCACCACGTTTTCATGATACCACTTGCCGCAGACCACGCGCGGAAAGCTCATCCAGACCGCCGAGCCGCGCAGATGCGCCGCGTTCGAGATCAGCTCATGCCCGCCCAGATGGCGTTCAAAGATCTTGCGGCAGGTTTCAACCGTGTCCTCCTTGGACATGTCGGCAAAACCCCAGTTGTCCCAGGTCTGTTGCGTGCATTCGACGATGAAGGTCGCGGTGTTGGCATCGAATTGGTAGACATGCGCCCAAAGCCAGCCATGCCCGGTCTTCTCGAAGATGAATGTGAAGGCGTCGTCGAACTTCTGATGCGTGCCAAGCCAGACGAACTTGCACAGACGCAGGTCGATGTCAGGCTGAAAGACGGTCTCATACTCGCGCCGCACGGCAGAGTTGATGCCGTCGGAGGCTACGACGACATCGTAGTCACGGCGGTAGTCCTCGGCCTTGGCGAACTCGGTCTCGAACCGCAGGTCGACGCCCAGTTCGCGGGCGCGGGCCTGCAGCAGGATAAGCATCTGCTTCCTTCCGATCCCGGCAAAGCCATGCCCGCCCGAGACCGTGCGCACCCCATCATGCACGACAGCAATATCGTCCCAATAGGCGAAATGGTCCCGGATCGACTTGGTGGAGACGGGATCGTTCCGTTCCATCCGCATGAGCGCGTCATCCGACAGCACCACCCCCCAGCCAAAAGTGTCATTGGCGCGGTTGCGTTCCAGGACAGTGACCTGATGCCCGGGGTCACGCAACTTCATCGAGATGGCAAAGTAAAGACCAGCGGGACCGCCGCCCAGACAAAGTATCTTCATGGCCCAGATCCCGGATAGCGCGACATGCGCCTTGGGGAAAGGCTGACACCGGACCAAAATAATTTCAAGCTTAAAATTTTCTGGCTTGAAATTTCTCTGCTCTGGGTGAAGATCACGGGCATGGATCTGATCATCGACCATATGGCCGGGTGGACCCGCCTCACCCTCAACCGCCCGGCGCAAAAGAATGCGCTGAACACGTCGCTTCTGGGGCAGGTGGCGCGGGCCCTGACCGACTGTGCCAGTGACCCCGCAGTGCGTGTCGCGGTGTTGACCGGGGCCGAAGGGAACTTCGCCGCCGGGGCCGACATCGCCGAGATCGAGGCGAAGTCAGCAGTCGAGGGCGCCTCAGACCCGCGCAAGGCGCATTGGGCCGCGATCCGGGCCTTTCCCAAGCCTCTGGTTGCTGCTGTCGACGGCTTCGCGCTGGGGGGTGGGCTGGAACTCGCGCTGATGGCGGACCTCATGGTCCTTGGGCCGACGGCCCGGCTGGGGCTGCCGGAAACCAACCTTGGGCTGATCCCCGGCGCGGGTGGCGGGCAACGGCTGATGGCGCTGGCGGGTCGTGCGCGGGCGATGCGGATGGTCCTGACCGGCGAGATGATCGACGCGACCATTGCGTTTGACTGGGGCATCGGCTCATACTTGGCGGAAGGTCCGGCGCTTGAGTTTGCCGAGCCGCTGGCTGCGGGTCTGGCCGGTCGGGCACCGCTGGCACTGATGGCCGCCAAGGCAGCCCTGCTGGCGGGCGAGGAAAGGGCATTGGCGCTGGAGGCGGAACGTCGGGCCTTCGAAACCTTGCTTGACACCGAAGACAAGACCGAAGGCATCCGCGCCTTCCGCGAACGCCGCAAGCCGGAGTTTCGGGGAAAATGACCATAGGGATCATCGGCTTGGGGGCTATGGGCCTTGGCATCGCGCAGGTCTATGCGCAGGCGGGCCATATTGTCCGCGCCACGGATGCCCAGCCCGAGGCGCGGGCCAGCGCCGCCACTCGCCTTGCCCAATCGCTTGGCACCCGTGTGGCCAAGGGCGCGATGACGGCTGACACCCGTGATGCGATCCTTGACCGTTTGCGGGTCGTGGAACGGATCGAAGACATCTCCCCCGCCGATCTGGTGATCGAGGCGGTGGTCGAAAGGCTGCCGGTAAAGCATGCGGTTTTCGCGGCGCTGGAGCCGGTTTTGCCACCCGATGCCGTCCTTGCAACCAACACGTCGTCCCTGTCGGTCGCCGCTATCGCAAAGGGGCTGGCAGGGCCCGAAAGGCTGTTGGGCCTGCACTTCTTCAACCCCGCCCCTGCAATGCGATTGGTTGAACTGATCCCGCATGCCACCACCGCGTCCGATGCGCTTGAACGGGCCCGCAGCTTGACGGAACGCGCGGGCAAGACGGTGATCCAATGCGCCGACCGACCCGGCTTCATCGTCAACCGCTGTGCGCGACCCTATTACGGCGAGGCGCTGGCGATGCTGGAGGAGGGCCGTTCGGCGGCCGACATCGACGCCGCGACGACGCGCGCCGGATACCCGATTGGCCCCTTCGGCCTGATTGACCTGATTGGCGCAGACGTCAACCTTGCCGCCACCGAAAGCCTTGCCGCCGCGATGGGGAACCATCCGCGCTATCATGTGTTCGCCGCGCTGAAGGCGCAGGTCGCGCGCGGCGATCTGGGCCGCAAGACTGGCCGAGGCTTTGTCTTTCCCGGCCCCGCCCCGCCTTCGCCTGCTGATGCCGAAGCCGTGGTTCTTCGGATCGAAGCCACTTTGGTGAACGAGGCGGCCTGGCTTCTGGCCGAGGGCGGATGCACGGCGGACGGCATCGACACCGCGCTTCGGCTGGGGCTGAACTTCCCGCGCGGCCCCTTTGCCATGCTGGCCCGCCACGGACGCGGCGCGGTGCTTTCCACCCTTGCCGCCCTTGAAACCGCAGCGCCGCCCCATCTGAAGGGCCGCTATCTGCCAGCTCCGGATCTGACCCGATGACCGAAGTCTTCCTTTGCGCCCATCGCCGCACCCCGATCGGGCGATATGGCGGCAGCCTTGCCACGGTTCGACCCGACGATCTGGCCGCGCATGTGATCGACGGACTTCTCGACCTGCATCCGGGGTTGGCGGTGGACGAGGTGATCTTCGGCTGCGCCAATCAGGCGGGCGAGGACAACCGCAACATAGCCCGGATGGCGGTGCTTCTGTCGCGCCTGCCGGAAAGCGTGCCGGGCCTGACCGTCAATCGGCTATGTGCCAGCGGCCTGGATGCGGTGATCGCTGGGGCGCGGGCGGTGCGGGACGGTGCGGATGTCGTGATCGCGGGTGGCGTGGAAAGCATGACGCGCGCGCCTTTCGTTCTGGCCAAGGCCGGGGCGGCGTTTTCCCGGCACGTCGAAATGCACGACACCACAATCGGCTGGCGCTTCGTGAACGACCGGATCGCGAAGGCCTATGGCACCGAGTCTATGCCCGAAACCGCCGAGAATGTGGCCACGGAGCATGGGATATCACGCGCCGATCAGGATGCCTTCGCCCTGCGGTCGCAGTCGCGGTATGACGCGGCCTGGCATGCGGCGGACATTCTGCCGGTGACGGTCGCGGGCCGAAACGGCGATGTGGTGGTGGCGGTTGACGAACACCCCCGCGGAACCAGCCTTGAACGATTGGCCGCGCTCCCCGCCCCGTTTCGCGCAGGTGGTACGGTAACGGCGGGCAATGCCGCCGGCATCAACGATGGCGCGGCGGCGCTGATCCTGGCCTCGGCCGCCGGGGTCCGGCGTCATGGTCTGGTACCGCTGGCCCGGGTCGGCGCGGCTGCGTCGGCGGGGGTCGCGCCAAGGGTCATGGGGATCGGCCCGGCCGAGGCGGTGTCCCGGTTGGCTGCCCGTACCGGCCGCAGGGCTTTGGATCACGATGTGATCGAACTGAACGAGGCCTTCGCCGCGCAGGTTCTGGCCTGCCTGAGGGCCTGGGACATCGCGGATGAGGACGCGCGGGTGAATACGCTTGGCGGCGGGATCGGCATGGGCCACCCCCTGGGCATGTCCGGGGCGCGCATCGCCGGCACGGCGGCGCGCAGACTGTCCGAGGGCGGCGGCACTTCGGCGCTGGTGACGCTCTGCGTGGGCGTCGGTCAGGGCGTCGCACTGGAGCTTCTGGCGGTCTGACCGGCGGGGGCAGGCCGCCTTCAGGCGCGACGGTGGGTGGCCGCCACCCGCGAGATTTCCTCGCATATCCCGGACAGCATATCCAGCGTGCGCGTCGCCTCGGCCAGCCGTTCGGAAAAGCCCGGCACATTGGCCATCGCCTCCGACAAGAGCCGCCGCCGAAGCGCGCCGTAGTCATCCGTCACCTGCCGGCCTTCCTCGGTGACTTCATAGGTCAAGCCCGACCGCCCGGCGCCCTTGCGCAGCACCAGCCCCGCACCGATCAATTTGCGCAGCGAATACTGGATGTTCGGCACGTTGTCCCGGTTGGTCAGACGTGCCAGATCCTTGATCGTCTTCGGTCGGTCATTCATGCGGATGATGTGCAATAGCGCATTCTCCGGTCCCGTCGCCGCCAGATCGCAGACCGAAGCAAGACACTCCGATTGTCAGCGACCGAATCCCTCGAACGTCCGCATCAGGGTGAATTCCAGTTCGGTCGTGTCCACCTCGACCGCGCTTTCAGCCATATGCCAATGCCAGTCCATCCCGGCGACGCGCCAGTCTGGTCCTGCAACGTTATGAGTTTGAACGTCTTTCTTGCCTACGCGCTTCGCCTCTTGCGGCGGTGACCTTGACCCCACGGGTCCATCGACCCAAACGAAGTTTGCGACTGACAACGCCAACTTCCTGTTTACACCGGCCATCGACCTTGACCGATCCAAGGCCGAGATTGCCGATCTGAAGGCACAGGCTGCAGCCAAGCGGCGCGAGGTCAACGTGCTGACCTTTTCCCACGTCATCTGCCGCCCGACCGATGCCGAGGCCAAGGCCTATGCCGACTACACTTCAGTCCAGAACGCCGATACCGAGGCAGTGGACAACCCTGTCCGCCTGCAATTCGCCCATGCCCACGGCTTTCCGCATGGCCTTCTGGCGCAGATCAAGCACTTGTTCGCACTTGGCCATGGCGGCTTTCCATTGATCGGGACGCCTGATCAGGTGGCGGAAGGCATCCCGAAGCTGCATTCGACCGGCTTTGCCGGAACCACCCTGTCCTTTGTCGACTAAGTCGAAGACTTCCCATATTTTCGTGACTCGGCGCCGCCAAAACTGGCTGCGGCTGGAATCAGATAGGTGGCGGGGCAGATGGACGAACCGGACGGCAAGGCATTCCGCTATGCAATGCGCGCCTTTGTGGGCAATTGCAGCGTGATCACCCTGGGCGACGGCGACGACGCCTCGGGCCTTGTCGTCACCTCTGCCATTTCGCTTTCGGCCGATCCGCCGCTTTTGCTGGCTTGCGTGAACCGCACTGCTTCCAGCCATCCGCTGCTGGAGCGGTATGGGCGGTTCGGCTGGTCCTCGCTCGGGGCCGCGCATCAGGGTGTGGCCGAGCGGTTCTCCGGCTTTGGCGGGGTGAAGGGGCCGGACCGCTATGCCGGCGCCGAATGGGAAACGGCGGTCACCGGGGCGAAGCTATTGCGGGGCGCCCCCACCGCATTTGACTGTACGCTGGAAGAGATGATCGACCGCGCCACGCATTCCATCGTGATCGGCAGGGTGCGGGCGATCCGCACCACGTCCGGCGCGGGGGCGCTGATCTACTGGAACGGCAGCTTTCGCGCGCTCGAAGGGTGAAAGACTGCTGGGGTAGCGACGCCCCTCTTTCGTCTTTCGAGGGCGGGATATAGCGGCTTGTCCCCTCAGGCAAAACTGCGGATCGTCTCGATCGCCCCGTCAAGCGCCTTGCCGTCCTCATCCTTCAAAGCCGCTTCGCGCAGGCGGCGGCACCAGTCGGCGGCATCCTCGCGCCCGGCAATTTCGGTCGTTGCGGCCAGCACGCGGTCGAACTTGGACAGGCCGCGCGCATGGGTGTCGGAATAACCCTTGATCAGGCGGCGACAGCGGATCAGTTCCACGGCAAGGTCGTAGTTCCCGGAGACATGGCCCAGGGCATGGTCCAGCCAGCGCGCCAGATGCGCCTGTTCCTGAGCGTGGCGCAGGCTGCGCAAGCGCCATCCCCGCATGCCGCCGATCAGATGCAATGTCAGGAAGGCCCGCAGGATGTCGGTGCGCAGGCGGCGACCCTTGTTGAACCAGCGGTCCAGACGGGCCATCCATTTCGGATCGCCCTCCACCCTTCTGCCCAGTCGGGCGGGGAACAGTCCCACGATCTCTTCGGCCCTTGGGTGAAAGAACTCGGTCAGCTGCAGAAGGTTCGCCTCTTTCACCCGCATTTCCTTGCGGATGCGGTCAAAGCGGTGGCCCCGGGTTTTCAGGTCGGCCACCCGGATGATGTCGTCATAGGCCATGGCGTTGGCGATGTACTTCGCCGCCTCACGCGACAGCACCCAGCCCCGGGCGGCGGCGTCCACGGCCATCACCTGCGCCAGCCGGTCCAGATACTCCGCGCCATAGCGCGAGTCCTGAAAATCCACAACCTTGCGCAAGCCAGGCTGGGCGAGTTCGGCCACGGTGGCGGGCATCGCGGCAACCCGTGCCGCCAACCTGTCCCACTCGGCAACCAACCGGGTCGGGCCGGAAACCAGCGGCCCCCGCCGAGGCGCGTCCTTCCGTGCGGCGATCTGCCCGGATGGATTGGCTGCCGCCTCGAACGCTGCACCGAAGGCGCGGAGCGAGCCTTCCACCCCCTTGCCACTGGCGCGAATGGCGGCCTCGAACGCCTCACGCGGGAACGGCAAGGCGCCAGACCCCGCCAGTGCCCCGAAAAGCGAGGCGGAGATGACCGAGCCATTCGCAATCGCCAGCGCATCGAAATCCGCCGCGATGAACCGTTGCGCGGCGATTTCAGCCGCCGCCATCACTTCCTCGGATGAAGCGATGCCATCGCCCGGCACCACCTTTTCCGACACCGCCAGCGCGCGGTGGGTCGAGGCGATGAGGGTGGTGCGGTCCGGCGTCACGAAGCCCCGGATGATCGACCGGCCAGCCTCCATCATTTCGGCCGCAATCATGATGTCCACGTCGCCCGGCGCGGGCATCAGCGAAAAGACCGGCATCGGGTCTCCCTGGCGGTGCGGTGCCATCTCGACGTAATAGACCGTGGCCCCGGTCCGCTGCGACACGCCCGCGACCGACGTGGCCTGCGCCGCATAGCCGCCGGACCGCGCCACATCTTCGATCCAGGCCGTCAGCACGCCGCCGCCCTG
Organism: Rhodobacter sp.; assembly: GCA_013821825.1. GTDB lineage: Bacteria > Pseudomonadota > Alphaproteobacteria > Rhodobacterales > Rhodobacteraceae > Tabrizicola. The sequence goes on along the minus strand of PNJK01000021.1, from coordinate 17,809 downwards.
CCCGCCCACCGCCAGGATCGCCAGCTTGATGATCCCCGACAGGCGCGGATCGGCGGGCTTGCCCGGCAAAAGACCCGCCAGCCTGACGGGCAACGTTGCCTGCGCCGTCATACCGCATCCTCGAAGGTCAGCTGGCGCGCAGCGCGGCGCGACTGCAGCCAGCCGATCACGCGCGAACGGAACTGCGCCAGCCCCGCCTCAAGGCGCGAGGGGTTATGCACCACATCCGCCCGGTAAAACGACGGGCACAGCACGGCGGCATCGGCCACTTCGCCGCAATTGCCGCAGCCGACGCAGGACTGGTCGATGCTGGCCACCGGATCGTCACGCAAGGGATCGTCCAGTTTCTTCACCGACAGTGACGGGCAGCCCGACAGACGGATGCAGGCGTGGTCGCCGGTGCAGATATCCTCATCGACGCCAAAGCGCGGGGCCTCGACCCGGCGGCCCTCCTTGATTGCCTCTTGCCTCAGGGGCTTTTCGCGGCGCTGCTTGTTCAGCATGCATTCCGAAGACGCAATGATGACCTTCGGCCCCGGCGCATCGGTTGTCAGCGCCTCGCGCAGCACCTCGCGCATCCGGCCAACGTCATAGGTGTTGTCCACCTGACGTATCCAGTCGATCCCGATGCCCTTCAGCGCTTTGGAGATCGGATGCTTGGTCGCCTTGGACGGGTTGTCGGCTCGGCTGGACATGATGTCCTGCCCGCCGGTCGCGGCGGAATAATAGTTGTCGACGATGATCGCCACGCCATCGGACTTGTTGAAGGCCATGTTGGTAAAGCTGGAGGACAGCCCGTTATGCCAAAAGCCGCCGTCGCCGATGATCGACACCGGCCGCCGTTCGCCACCGCCATCGAAGGCGGCGTTGGCGGCAGGACCAAGGCCGTAGCCCATGGTCGCGCCGCCGATCTCGAACGGTGGCAGAGCGGCGAAAAGGTGGCAGCCGATATCGGCGCTGATCTGCAGTTTGCCGGTTTCCTTTTGCACCAGCTTCATCGCGGCGAAGATCGGCCGTTCCGGGCAGCCGGTGCAGAAGCCCGGAGGGCGGATCGGCACCGTCTTGGTCAGGTCCGGGATCTGCGGGCGGTCCTCATTCGGGGCGCGGACGGTGGCAGGCAGCATTCCGGGCGCGGCTTCCTTCAGGAAGGCGGTCAGCCCGTCCAGCATGACCTGCCCGGTATATTCCCCGGCCATCGGCAGAATGCCCTTGCCATGAAGCTTCACGGTCGAGCCTGCTCGATAAAGGAAGGTCGACAACTGCTGCTCGATGAATTCGGGCTGGCCTTCCTCGATCACAAGGATCTGGTCCTTGCCCTCGCAGAACTCCAGAAACTCGGCCGACATCAGTGGATAGGTCACGTTCAGCACGTAAAGCGGCACGTCCGTGGTGCCATGAAGATCAGCCAGCCCCAGCCGCTGCAGCGCACGGATGACGCCGTTGTACATGCCCCCTTGCAGCACGATGCCCACCGGGGCGGTCTTCGGCCCGAAGATCTCGTTCAGCCCGCGCTCGCGGATGAAAGCCTCGGCCGCGGGCCAGCGGTTCTTTATCTTGTCCTGCTCATGGGCATAGGACATCGGCGGCAACACGACGCGGGCGAAGTCGGACTGTGGGTTCGACAACGCATCGCGCACCGAAAGCGCCGGGCGCTGGTTGTCACGGGTCTGGAACGACCCCGTCACATGGCAAGACCGGATCCGAACGATCAGCATGACGGGGGTGTTCGACGCCTCGGACAGCTCGAATCCGTCTTTCACCGCCTTGGTGATGCAAGGCAGGTTCGGGCGCGGGTCCAGAAGCCAGAACTGCGACTTCATCGCGAAGGCGTGGCTGCGTTCCTGCATGATACTGGAGCCTTCGCCGTAATCCTCGCCCACGATCACCAGCGCGCCACCCGTCACCCCGGACGAGGCAAGATTGGCCAGCGCGTCCGAGGCGACATTGACCCCGACCGATCCCTTGAACGTCACCGCCCCCCGGATCGGGTAGTGCACGCTGGCCGCCAGCATCGCCGCAGCAGCAGCCTCATTCGCGCTGGCCTCAAACCGGATGCCAAGCTCGGCCATCAGGTCTTCGGCATCGGCCAGAACGTCCATCAGGTGGCTGATCGGCGCGCCCTGATAGCCGCCGACATAGCCCACCCCGTTTTCCAGCAGCGCCTTGGTGATCGCAAGGATACCCTCGCCGGTGAAGGTCTGGCCTGCCCCCAGCCGCAGGTCTTTCACTTCCGCCTTGAAGGACCGTTCAGCCATGTCAGATCTCGTGCTTGCGGATGTTGGTCAGCATCTTCTGAAGCGTGCCGACAAAGGCACTGCGTTCATCGGCGGGAATGCCGCGAAACATGCGGGAATGCGCTTCGGACATGTGGGGCCACAGGGTTTCAAACGCCGCGCGCCCGGCTTCGGTGATGAATACCCGGGTGGCGCGGCTGTCGGTGGCATCGGCCTCGCGCCGGATCAGGCCTTCGGTCGCCAACTGGTCCAGGGCGCGCGACAGGGTGGACTGTTCGACCACCGAATAGACGGCAAGTTCCCGGATCAGCGGCCCCTCTATCACCGACAACACCGCCAGCGCCCGCATCTTCGGCGTGGTAAGGCCCAGCCCTGCCATTTCTTCGCGCAAGGAAGCGTTATAGCGCCCCATGATCCGGTTCATCAGATAGGGCGCGAAATTGGTCAGCCCGATCTCGCCAAGACGCGGCAGGTCCGCAGGGGGCATTTCCGGTGGGGATTGATCCGTCATGCGCCCAGCCTTCTTGCAGCAAGAAAGCCTGAGCCGCCGCCAAGCCCGGGGCCGGGATGCGTCGAGGCGCCGATGTGGATCAGACCGCGGACCGGCCCCACGCCATTGGTGGAATGGGCGTAGGGGCGGAAGATGAAGAACTGGTCGATGCTGCACAGCCCGCCATAGGGATCCCCACCGACAAGGTTGACGTTCATCCGTTCCAGATCTGCCGGAGAGCAGGCGCGCCGCGCCAGCTTGATCGCGTCGAAGTCGCGGATATGGCGCTTGAGGATCGCTTCGATCCGGTCGGCAAAGGCCTCGCGCACCGTTTCGGACCAGGTTCCATCCGTGGCAATCTCATGGCTCGCATCGCCCTTGACCACGCGCGGAGCATCCGGGATCTGCAGCCAAAGCGCCGCCTTTCCCTCCGGGCAGCGCGACGGGTCAAGCCGGTGCGGCTGGCCGACGCAGATCGTGGGGGTGGCGGGAAGCATCCCGCGTTCAGCCTCGTTGGCGGATTTCGAGACGCTGTCGATCCCGTCCGCCAGATGGATAAGCGCCACCTCGTCCAATCCCGGCGACAGCCATTCGGGATGCCGGTCCAGCGCGTAGTGCAGCTGGAAGTTTCCCCGCCCGTGGCGAAACACCTTTGCCGCAGCCTGATCCTGCGGCAGGTTCACCCCGCGCAGAAGCCGCCCCTGCAACTGCCCGGGCGCAACCGAGGCGAGGACTGAGGCGCAGGCAATCTCCTCGCCCCCTGCCAGCGCCACGCCCCGCACGCGACCATCGGCCACGAGGATACGGTCCACATCCGCGCCACAGCGGATTTCACCGCCCTTCTCCGCGATCAACGCCCGGAAAGCCGCCACCGCGCGGCCCGACCCGCCCTTGACGATGGGCGCCCCCGCCGCTTCCAGAGCGAAGGCGATCACCTTGCCCATCTGGCCGGAATATGTGCTTTCCGGCGTCAGCCCGCAGTGGAGCACCCATGGCGCGTAAAGCGCCTGCACCAGCGGACTTCGATACCCGGTTTCCAGCCAGCCCCGCGCCGGGATCAGCGCCGTGCCGAACCAAGCCGCAAGCCCGCGCAATCCGCGCTTTCTCATCTGTCCCCACAGCAATTTCGCCGTGGCCCAGGACCAGAGTGAGCCACCCAACAGCGAGAACAGGAACGGCGCATCCGCCTCGATTCCGCCGACATCGGCGGCATGGGCATCGCCGTCGCCGGGGATCAGCGCGTTGAAGGCAGCGATGTTTCTGGCGCGGTCGGTGGTCAGCACCAGTGCCTCGCCGTTCGGGCGGACCACCGCCGTCGGGTGCGAGGTATGGCAATACTCAAACCCGTGGCGGGCAAGGTGGGGGCCAAGGGCGGCCCCCGCAGGTGAGGTCATGAACAAGACCCAGGTCGCGGCCATCACGTCATGGTGGAACCCCGGCAGCGTGATTTCTTCGGTCCGCAGGCAACCGCCCGGAACCGCCTCACGCTCCAACAGAAGCACGCGGTCGCCCTTCAGCGCCAGAAGCGCCCCTGCGACCAGCGCGTTGATCCCGCTGCCGATGATGACATGATCAGGCCGCATGGCTTATACCTTTGGCACCAGTGCCAGTGCCCGGATGGGCGAGCCCGTCCCCTGCTTGATCTTCAGTGGTGCCGCGATCAGGATCGCCCCCCTGGCCGGCAGTTTCGACAGGTTGGCCAGCGAGGCAAGGCCAAAGCAGTTGTTCTTGTGCAGAAGGTTGTGTGCAGGGAACGGTGGCGTCATGCCGCCCGCCTGCCCCGCATCGGTGCCGATGCACTGGCTGCCCCAACCGACGATGCCCTTGTCCAGCAGATACTGGATCACTTCTGCGGTCGGACCCGGAGTATGCGGCCCGGTCTCGTCGGCATTGAGAAACAGCCCCTCGTCATGCGCGCGGCTGTCCCAGTCGGACCGCAGCACGACCCATTCGCCGGCATTGATCGCGCCGTGCTTGGCCTCCCACGCCTTCACATGGTCGATGGTCAGCAGGAAATCCGGGTTCGCCGCGCATTCGGCGCTGAAATCCAGCACGTTCACCGGGGCAACCAGCCTCTGCACATCCAGCGTGTCGGTGAAGCCATCGGCATAGTCCCTGCCGGTGATCCAGTGATGCGGCGCGTCAAAATGGGTGCCGCTGTGTTCGCCCAGCTCCAGCCAGTTCCAGGCCCAGAACGGGCCGTCCTTGTCATATTCGCTGATCCGATGGATCTTGATCGGCGGGGTATCCTTGGCAAAATCCGGCGGCAGCTTCAGAAGCGGCGTCTCGGGGCCAAGCACGCCCGTGCAATCCACCACTTCGATCCCGCCCGAGGCGAGCATTCCCGCCAATGAACCCAGAACGCTTGCAGAGGTCATTCTCATCTCCCTGTTGGCCGGAGCATCCCGGCATTGATCCCTGCGCCGGTTGACCCGGCGACCCCAGAATCACACTAGACAGATTTAAATGCATTTGCAAATATCACTGCGGCAATCTGTCGGGGAAAACGTCAGGGGACACATGGCTGCGGAGTTCGATGCTGTCCTGATCGGGACGGGCCACAATGCGTTGGCCGCTGCGATGCACCTTGCGGCGAAGGGCTGGCGCGTAGGGCTGTTCGAACAGGCCCCGGTGCCGGGCGGTGCGGTCAAGACCGGCGAATACACCCTGCCGGGTTTCCGCCATGACTGGGCGGCAATGAACCTGTCGCTCTTTGCCGGAAGCCCGTTTTTCAAGACCTACGGTGCCGAACTGACCAGCCATGGCTGCGCATTTGTCCCCGTGAACCGGCCGTTTGGGTCATCCTTCCCTGATGGCAGCTGGGCCGGTGTCTCGACGGACATGGCCGAAACCCTGGCCGCAATCAGCGCGCACTCTGCCGAAGATGCGGCAACCTGGAAAACCCTATGCGCTGGCTTCGGGGCCGAGGCACCGCATCTTTTCGGCCTCCTTGGGTCGGAAATGAAACTCCGTGCACTTGCATATTTCCTGTTCAGGACGCTGCGGGCCAAGGGCGTTGGCGCTACGCTGGACATGGGGCGGTTCCTGCTCGCCTCGCCCCGCGCCTGGCTGGAACAGACCTTTGCTCATCCCCATGTCCGCGCCATGCTGGGGGCCTGGGGGATGCATCTGGATTTTGCGCCCGATGTCGCGGGCGGAGCCATGTTTCCCTATCTGGAGGGGATGGCGGGACAGGCCTTCGGGATGGTGATCGGGCAAGGCGGGGCGGATACGGTGACGCGCTCGATGATCGCGGCGATTACGGCGCGCGGCGGGGTGGTGGAAACCGGGGCTAAGGTGGCCCGGATAACGCAGGACCAGGGCCGTGCAAGCGGGTTAAGGCTTGCAGACGGTCGCCACATCTTGGCCAGCCGTGCGGTCATTGCAGGTGTCGCCCCCGGCGCCCTGCGGCATCTGACCGGCAGCACCACTCCAGAGTTTGACGGCGCAATGGCCAGCTTCCGCCACGCGCCCGGCACGATGATGATCCACCTCGCGATGGATGCCCTGCCCGAGTGGCGCGCGGGCAAGGCCCTGCAGCAGCATGCCTATGTCCACATCGCCCCCAGCCTTGACCAGATGGCCCGCACCTACCAACAGGCCAAGGCCGGGCTGTTGCCGGACGAGCCGATCCTCGTGGTCGGCCAGCCCACCGTCTTTGACCCCAGCCGCGCGCCGGATGGCAAGCATGTGCTTTGGGTGCAGATCCGCATGGCCCCCGGGACCATTACCGGCGACGCCAAGGGCGAAATCGCCGCAAAGGACTGGGAAACAGCCGCCGAACCCTTTGCCGACCGGGCGCTGGCGATTCTTGAGGCCCATGCGCCGGGCACAAAGGACAAGATCCTTGCGCGCCGGATCGTCACGCCCGCAGAACTTGAGGCCGACAACCCCAATCTGGTTGGCGGCGATCAGGTCTGCGGCAGCCACCATCTGTCGCAGCACTTCCTGTTCCGCCCCGCCCGGGGCCATGCCGACGGCAGCACACCCATTGCGAACCTGCACCTGACCGGAGCCGCCGTCTGGCCCGGCGCGGGGACCGGGGCGGGGTCGGGTTATCTGCTGGCCCGGAAACTTGCCGGAAACTGAACCAAGACAAAGAAACCAACAGGGAAAACGACCATGAACCTCAACCGCAGAAGCCTGCTGAAGCTGTCAGCCGCCACCATGGCGGCAGGCACCATCGGTCTGCCGACCTTCGCGCAGGCCATCGACGAACTGGTGATCGCCTATAACGTCAACCTGCCGTCATGGGACCCGACTGTCGGACCGAGTGCTGTGAACCCGACGATCCAGGGCCTCTACCAGTCGGTGTTTGACCAGTACATCCTGCAACAGCCCGACCTGACCCCTGCCCCGGGCCTTTTGACCGAATGGGGCTGGTCGGACGACAAAAAGCAGGTCTGGATGACCGTGCGCGAGGGGGTGACATGGCACGACGGCTCGCCCTTCACCGCCGAGGATGTGGCCTGGAACCTGGCCCGGGTGGCCAATCCGGAGACCGGAAGCCCGATCCAGTTCGTCTGGGGAACCCTCGCCAACCACCGCGTCGAGGGCAACAAGGTCATCGCCGATGTGGCCCAGTTCGATCCGACAATCTTCAAATGGATGTATTTCCTGACCGGCTACGTCCTGCCCAAGGTCTATTACGAAAAGGTCGGCGCCGAGGGTTTTGAGGCCGCCCCCATCGGCACCGGCCCCTACATGGTCGAAAAGTTCGAGCGCAACGCCTTTGTGCGGCTCAAGGCGAACGCGAACTACTGGGGCGGCAAGCCTGATTTCGACACGGTGACGATCAAGTTCGTCCCCGACGCCGCCGCCCGGGTAGCCGAGGTGGAATCCGGCAACTCTCACGTCACTCTGGAAATGCCGTATGAAGAATATGACCGACTGAAAGGCGGCCCACTGGCAGGGGTGGCGGCACCCATCTCGGACATCGGGATGATCTTCCTCAACGATATCGAGGCGATGACCGACCCCAATGTCCGCAAGGCCGCGGCCCATGCCATCGACAAGCAGGCGATCATCGACCGGCTTCTGTCGGGCTACGGGGTCAAGATCGACACCCTCCAGACGCCCGAATACGACGCCTATGACGCCAGCATCACCGTCCCCTATGACGAGGCCAAGGCGATCGAACTTCTGGCAGCCAGCGGCTACGGGCCCGACAACCCGGTGAAGTTCAAGATCCAGACCACCAAGGGCTTCAAGCCCAAGGATTACGAGATGGTACAGGCCATCGTCGGCCTGTGGCGCAAGGTCGGGATCGAGGCGGAAATCGAGGTCTACGAGATCGCCAAGCACTACGAACTCCGCGCTGCCGACCAGCTTGCCCCCGCCGCCTTCTACAACTGGGGCAATTCGGTGGGCGACCCGACCACCTCGACCGGCTTTGCGATGTTCGGCCCCTCGCCCCATTCGGTCTGGGATGGCGATGACCTGATCGGCATGATCGGCCCCTTGTGGGGCGAGGCGGATGAGGCGAAGCGGATCGAGGGCTGGAAGGCGGTGGACAAGTATATCGCCGAGAACGCGCTGGTCATTCCGCTTCTGCAATATGTCCAGCCGATCCTGCACGCGCCGGGCGTCGTGGTGACGCCACATGCTTCGGGCGCGCTGCTGCCGCATCTGATGAAGCGGGCCTGACGCGGCACCTTTGCCGGACCGGCCGGGGGGCTTTGCGCCCCCCGGACCCCCCGCAGGATATTTGTGAACAGAAGATTGGGGGGCGACCTCCAAGACCGGGGCAGATGCAGATCCTTCGCCTGACCATTCTGCGATTGCTGACCACGCTCGTCACCCTGGCGGGCGTTGCGGTGATCGTGTTCTTCGTGATCCGGGTGGTTCCCGGCAATCCCATCGCCATGATGCTTCCTCCCGGTGCGACCGAGGCGGATATTGCCCGGCTTTCCGCGCTTTACGGGTTGGACCAGCCTTTGGTCACCCAGTTCGGCATCTGGCTTGGAGGGGTGGTGCAGGGGGATTTCGGCACCTCGATCACCACGCGCCAGCCGGTGCTGGATCTGGTGCTGGGGCGGCTGCCAGCTACGTTGGAGCTTTCGATCATGGCGCTGGTGATGGCGGTGATCATCGGCGGGGCGGCGGCACTGATCGGCACGCGCGGGCGCGGCACCCGCACGGAAGGCGCGGTCGACGTGGCTAACGGCATGGCGCTTTCAGTGCCGGACTTCCTTTGGGGGCTGGTGCTGATGCTGGTTCTTGGGGTGCTTTTTCCGGTGTTCCACATCTCGGGCCGGGTGACGCCGTCGCTGGATCTGCCTTTCGTCACCAATTTCTATCTGTTCGAAAGCCTTGTCCGACTGCGCTTCGATCTCTGGGCCGATCTTGTCGCGCATATGTTCATGCCCGCGCTTGCGCTTGCCATCCCGCTTGCCGCGGTGATCGGCCAGCTTCTGAAGCAAAGCCTGAAGGAAACCATGAACCTTGATTACGTCACGCTGGCCCGCACCAAAGGGTATGGCGAGACGCATGTGATCCTGCGCGAAGCGCTTCGCAACGCGGTTCTGCCCACACTGACACTGGTCGGCGTGCAGTTCACCTTTCTGATCGGCGGCACGGTGATCATCGAGCGGCTGTTTTCCTACGAAGGTCTCGGCAACATGGCCATCGACGCCGTGATCAACCGCGATCTGCCGCTGATCCAGGGCATCGTCATCCTGTTTGCGGTCATCTTCACGGCCGTGAACCTGATCGTGGATCTCGCTTACGCCGTCCTGAACCCGCGGCTGCGCCATGCTTGACGCCAAGGGATTGGATGGGCGGTCCATGCTCCGTCGCCGGGCCGGGTTGCGGCTTTGGCTGTCTGCGCTCTGGCTTGCGGCGCTTGTGCTGGCAGCGCTTCTCGCGCCATGGATCTCGCCGCGGGATCCCTTGACGCAGGATCTGTTCCTGGCCCGCTTGCCGCCTTTCTGGGTGGCCGGGACCGAGCCGGGTTACCTGTTGGGCACCGACAGCCTTGGCCGCGATGTCCTGTCGCGCATCCTGCACGGGGCGCGGGTGGCATTGCTTGTGGCGCTGGTGGCTGGCGGCATCACCTGCCTGATCGGGGCGACATTCGGCCTTCTGGCCGGATTCCTGCGCGGCTGGGTCGATATGGTCATCTCGCGGCTGATCGATATCTGGATGGCCTTTCCGCCCGTCCTCTTTTCCATCCTGCTCATCGCAGTGCTTGGCCCCAGCCTGACCTCGATCATCATTGCCATCGTGGTGATCGACTGGACCCGTTTTGCCCGCGTCGTGCGGGCCGAAGCCATGGCGCAGGGAGCGATGGATTATGTCGCTTCGGCCCGGGTGGCGGGTCGCGGGCGGATTGGCACGATGCTGCGGGAAATCCTGCCCAATGTCCTGCCTACCGTCGTAGTGCTTCTGACGCTGGAAATGGGCATCGCCGTAATCGTGGAGGCAATCCTGAGCTTCGTGAATCTGTCCATCTCGACCGACGATCCCACCTGGGGCGGGATGATCTCGGAAGGCCGCACTTCGATTTATCAGGCGTGGTGGGTGCTGGTCTTCCCGCTGATTGCGCTTTTCCTGACGGTCCTTGCCTTCAGCCAGCTTGGCGAAGGGCTGAAGGACCGCTTTGATCCGGTGCTGCGATGAGCTTTCTCGCGATCCGCAACCTGTCGGTCCGGCTGAAGAACGGACCGGCCCTGCTCCGCCGTGTGTCGCTGGACGTGGCGCCGGGGGAGGTGCGAGGCCTTGTCGGCGAAAGCGGGGCTGGCAAGTCGATGATCGGCAAGGCTGTGCTCGGTATCCTGCCGCCCTCGGTCCAGATCACCGAAGGCGAAATCCTGCTGGACGGCACCGACCTTCTGAGCCTGCCCGCAAAGGAAAGCCGTCGTCGGATCGGCGCAAGTTGCGCGCTGATCCCGCAAGACCCGCTGACCGCGCTGAACCCCAGCCACCGGATCGGGCCGCAGATCACCGACCGGCTGGTCGATATCCTGGGCTGGACCCGTGCCGCCGCCGACGCCCGCGCCCGCGATCTTTTGACCGAGGTGCAGATTGCCGATCCTGCCCGGGTGCTGCGGTCATATCCGCATGAGCTGTCGGGAGGCATGCGCCAGCGCATCCTGATCGCATCCGCCTTCGCGGCCGAGCCAAAGCTGATCGTGGCCGATGAACCCACGACCGCGCTGGATGTGACGGTGCAAAAGCAGATCCTGCGGCTGATTGCCGGGATGCAGGCCCGCCACGGCACGGCACTGTTGTTTGTCACGCATGACCTTGGTGTCGTCTCCAAAGTCTGCCAGCAGTTGTCGGTGCTCTATTCCGGGTTGGTGGTCGAAGACAGCACCGTGGCCGATTTCTTCGCTTCCCCCCGTCACCCCTATTCCGCCGCTCTGCTGGCCGCTACGCCGAAATATACTGATCCCGACGCAGGCCTCCATCCCGTGCCCGACGCAGTGATCGACGCAGTCCGGGCCGAGGTTGCCGCCTTCGACAGGACCTTGGCCAAGGGGGTGAAAACCCATGGCTGACCTCTACACTGTTGCCGATCTGCGCCTTTCGCTGGCCGACATGACCGCGAAACCCATCTTCGGCACGGCCCCGCGGATCGAGATTCTGAAGGGTCTTTCCTTCACCATCCCGAAAGGGGCGGTGGTGGGCATCGTTGGCGGCTCGGGATCCGGCAAGTCAACGCTTGGCCGCGCGCTGGTCCGGCTGCTGGAGCCGTCGCGCGGTGCGATCGGCTTTGACGGCTCCGATATCACCCACCTGTCAGAAACAGCCTTGCGCCCGATGCGGCGGCGGTTTCAGATGATCTTTCAGGATCCGATGTCCTCGCTGAACCCGCGTCATCGGGTCGGCACCATCATCGCCGAGCCAATGCGACTGCACGGGCTGGACGCCATCCCCGGTCGCGTCGCCCGCGCGCTGGATCATGTCGGCCTGCCGCAGCATTTCGCCGCCCGTTACCCGCATGAACTGTCCGGCGGTCAGCGCCAGCGCGTCGGCATCGCCCGTGCCATCGCGCTGGAGCCTGATTTCATCCTGGCCGACGAGATCGTCTCGGGTCTTGACGTCTCATCGCAGGCGCAGGTGCTTAACCTTCTGGAACGGCTGGTGGCCGACCTCGGCCTGACGCTGGCCTTCATCAGCCATGACCTGTCGGTGATCCGCCGACTGTGCCAGCGCACCATCGTGCTGCACCAGGGCCTGATCGTCGAAGACCGCCCCACCGCCGAGTTGTTCGCAACTCCCAAGGCCGCCTACACGCGTGAGCTCTTGGAGGCGATCCCGCTTCCCGACCCGGCTCAGGCCTGGGGTTGAGGCCCGCCAACCGGCCGCCGCTCGGGTGCATCCGGTGCCATCAGGCTTTCCAGCTTGGCCTTTACATCAGCAGGCCACGGCATCGATGTGTGCTTGTCCAGCCAGCTTGCGGCCAGCACCTGCGTCACCGACCAGCGATGCTCGTCCCCACAGTGAATCGCATGCTTCAGCCCCACCGAGGATTTCCCCACCTTCGTCACGGTCAACTGAAAAGTCAATTTGTCGCCAAAGAACGATGGCTTGGAGAAGTCGCAGGACAGATGCACCGTTGGCGTTCCCCAGCGCTCCTTCCAGATGATCTCATGCCAGGGCCAGCCAAGATGGGCCCAGAACTCCTCAACCACCCCGTTCAGAATGTTGAGGTAAGCCGGGTAATAGGCCGTGCCGGAAATGTCGCAATCGCCAAAGTGCAGCATCCTTTCGGTCGTGAAGCAAACGGTCATCCTGTCCTCCCCGTCGTTTGCCCAAGCCTTGCCGGATTTGGCGCAAGGTCAAGGGTCACGACAGATAACGCTCTGGCAAGCGTCAAACGGTACCTGTGCGTCGCCATTGACCTGTTCTCACGTTGCGTCGCTGGCTGGTCCGCCCGATCCCGCTTGACCACTGACCTCGCCATGCGGGCGCTGCCGATGGCTGTCTGGCGTCAACAGCCAACGGGCAAGGTCATGTTGCACCTTGATCAGGGCTCGCAGTTCACCAGCCGGAAACGGCAGACGTTTCTCCGCCAGCATGATCTGGATCCCAGCATGAGCAGGCGCGGGCCGGGTTCGCCAAGGCACTTTTCCTTTGGCCCTCAACCCACCGTCATTCATGGCCATAACAGCGCCGGAAAGAGCAATTTCCCGGGAACCACGTCATCCGCGTTCTTCAGCCGCTCCAGCCGGGATTTCCCGGGGCGGCGCAGCGCGTTTGTTCGGGTCCTGCAACGAATCCAGTTTCCGCAGCATGAATCGCAATAACCGATCGCGAAAGCGTAGCGGCGCTCTTCTTGATGGCTTGTTCTGTCGCTTGACCGATTTGGCTCTTGGTCGACGCAGTTCAATCAACGTGCGCAGGCGGTCAAGGCGTTCTGGATCATGTAGAAAAAGGGATTCGGCCGGCGCCGTCAGCATCCATTTCGGTGGGGGCGCTCCGTCGATCTTGTCGACTTCGAGGCCCGGAATCCGCAGCCTACCAGTCTCGGCCAGCCAACGATGGCCAGTGGCAGAGCGCAGGGCGGCTTCGGCCACCTCGGGCAAGAGGGTCAATGGCTGCGTCGGAGGATCGCTTCGATCCAGAGCTTCAAGCTGCGGAATCAGACGGGCCACTTGACGCGAGGCTTCATAGGTTCCGCCAGCTTCGGCACGCAGGCGAACCAGCAACACCAGGACTTCCGCTGACAGACCGGCATTTGCGTTCAGGCGTGGCAGATCGCCGGCCTGTACCCAAGGCGCAAGAAAGCGAGTCGCGAAGTCACAGACGATGTCGTTTCCATGCAGCTCTTTCCGGTCGAAAGCTACAAGCTCAGGCCCGCGACCGAACACGGCCTCAGTGTCGACGACTACCTGTCTCAGATTCTGATGCACCGGCGGAAAGTGCCGGTCCTTATGCTTTATCGATTGCTGCAAACGCGCTCGATAGTGGTCAATCGGATGTCGAACGTAGATCACAGGGGTGATGTCGTTGGACAGCTCTGACAGAAGCATAGCGAGGCGGGCCTTTACACCATCGGTCGTAAGAGCGAGGTACTCGCTGGACAGGACCAGAAGCTCCGGGCGATTGCGACGAATATCCTCGCAGGTCATGTTCCAGGCAAGCTGGGCGGCTTCAACAGCGCCGTCGGGTCCACCCTGTCTTTCCAGGTTCCAGGGCGGCAACCGGTTTGGATCCCCGCAAAGCGCCACAAGCAAGTGGTGGGCGACATACTGGTGGCCAAACCGGGGATAGAGGACCTTGCGCGAGCGAAGCGTTGCGCCAGCGGCATGCAGCGACTCCTGCAAGGACGTGGTTCCGGTCTTGCCTTGGCCCATATGGACAATGATCTTCATCCTGCGCCTCTGGTCCGGGCAATCCAGGCCGAGCGGACAAAGTTGATAGCTGGATCGTTCAAACGACATTCCCCACATCGGCTGCCGGTTGACGGCAGTGTCGCCTGATTGTGCTAGTCGATCAACCGCTTTGCCTGGCGCGCGGAGTCCGGTGTTGATAAGGCAACCTGATCTGGGCGGCCTCGGCCACGAACCTGCCCTGTGGCACGGCCCTTGATCGTCATTTTCGGCACGCCGGACAGACCTGTCCTGGCGCTTCCGCCCGGTTTGGGGCATGAGTGCGATTGGAACGGACCCAAACCGGGCGAAAACGGCTCGACGGGCTCGACGGGTTTGTCCGTCGTGCTGCAGACTTCTCTGCGGGACGGCTGACGGCGGACCCACGATCTGATCCGAACAACTCCAGTCTCGTCTACCCGACCGCGTACGCCGATCGGCGTCAAAGACGCTTTGCCCGCAGTCCCGATCTGACCATCTGGATCTCAAGCGGCAGGGCATTTGGCGAATATGGTCAAGTCTCTGGCTGGACAAGCTTGTCCGGGGTGCCAGAAGTGGGAACAGCGTATGGTTGAGTGCAAACCGTTTCAGCAGGCCCTTCCAGGATCGCCGGCTGCAATTGCAATCTTCTCCTGTCGCTTCGAAGCCCATCTGGTCCCCGATTTCATTGCCAACATCCGTCCGTCCATCAACGGTTACGTGGCTTGGGATGGGCAGCCGTCGCCTATGCAACGAAGACACGGCGTTCAAAGCACAACGACCAGCAGCCGGCGCACACAAAGGTGGAAATCGGGTGGATCGCTTCGGCATTCGCCCAGCTAAGCAGTTCAATGTAAATAAAAAATGAGGGTCTATGGTGCCCAGAGCCGGAATCGAACCAGCGACACGCGGATTTTCAATCCGCTGCTCTACCAACTGAGCTATCTGGGCACGCTTTGGTGGGCGGGTGATACCCAAGGGCGCGGGGGCTGTCCAGAGGGAAAACGCCCCTAATGTGGCCCGGCGCCGGGTGGGGTTTCGGTGCTGTCGTCACCGCCTTCTTCCGCCTCGTCGCCCTTTGCGGGGATGCGGTAGCTTTCGGTCAGCCAGCGGCCAAGATCCACGTCGGCACAGCGGCGCGAGCAGAACGGGCGGTAGTCCGGGCTTGCCGCCTTGCCGCAGATCGGACAGGTCATTTCAGCAGCGCCGCCAACGGCAGCCGGTCGCGCCTGCGGGTCATTTCGTACAGGCCCAGCGTGGTCCAGCCGGCCAGGTTGGTCTCGCCTTCCGCCTTGAAGGCGGCCTTCAGCACCTGGTCCAGGATGTGTCGGTCCCGTTTCGGCATCGGCGCGAAATCCACCACCACCTGCCCGCCAAGGCCGCGCAGACGAAGTTGGCGCGGCAGGTCGCGGGCGGCGGCGATATTGGCCTTCAGGCTTGCTGCGGGCGAGGTATCGGGTCCGGTGTTCACATCTACTGCAACCAGCGCGCGGGTCGGCTCCAGCATCATGTGCCCTGCCCCCTCCAGTGGCACACGGGGGGCAAGCAAGGCTTGGATCGCGTCCATCACGCCGTGGCGGCCAAAGCTTCCCTCATCGGTGTCAGCCTCGTCCACGGGCGGCTCAAGCCAGTCGCGAAAGGCCAGCTCATGCGCCCCTGCCCCGTCGACCAGCAGTTCCGGCGGGCCGGAGGTATCGGCCAGCACCGCCTCGGCCAGACCGCGCATCGCGGCGATGTCTTCGGCCACCGCGTCATCTTCGGCCTCGGCGCAGCCAGACCGCAGGATCAGGCCAAGGTTGGGATCGGCACCTGCCATCCCGGCCTCGGCCAGCGCGGCTAGGGTGGCGCGCGTGTCTTCATCCCTGATCCGGCGCGAGATGTTCAGCCCCGGCGCATCCGGCGTGATGATCGCAAAGCGGGACTTGAACAAAAGCCGAGTGGTGACCGGCAAGGCCTTTCCGGGTTCTGCAGGACCAGAGACCTGCACCAGCAGGCGCTGCCCGGGCGCGACGCCAGAGATCTGGCGCAAGAAGCCAGACCCTTGCGGCAGTTTCACGAAGATGCCGCCCTGTCCCTTGACCGGCCGATCCGCGACCGAGCGATAGATTGCCCCCGGCAGCGGCGTGTCGTCGACGGGATCGATGGCCAGATCTTCCAGCCGGCCGTCCACCATCAAAGCGGCAGCTTGCCGTCCGCCAATTTCGTCAAGCATCAGTACGCGGCCGATCATGATTGCCTCCAGACCGGATAGCCGATGGCGGTCAGCAAGGCCGCCGTCTCGGCCACGGGCAGCCCCATGATGCCTGTGAAGCTGCCGGACATCCACGGGATGAACGCCCCGGCCAGCCCCTGGATTCCATAGCCGCCAGCCTTGCCTTGCCATTCGCCGCTGGCAAGGTAGGCGTTCAGTTCCACGTCCGACAGGCGTTTCATCTTCACCACGCTTTCGCTTGTGCGGCCCAGGATCCTGTCGCCGCGCCGCACCGCCACCGCCGTGATCACCTGGTGCCGGCGCCCGCCAAGCGCGATCAGGAAAGCCGCCGCCTCGCCCGCATCTGCCGGTTTGCCCAGGATACGGCGGCCGATGGCGACGGTCGTGTCGGCACAAAGGACCACGTCCTCTGGCTCCGCCGCGACGGAAAGCGCCTTCTCCCGCGCCAGCCGTTCGGCATAGGGCCGGGGCAGTTCCCCCTTTCGAGGGTCCTCGTCAATGTCGGGGGCCAGGATCGCATCCGGCGTTACCCCGATCTGCGCCAGCAATTGCTTGCGGCGCGGGCTGGCGGATCCAAGGATGAACCGCAAGATCAGTTACTTGAAGCGATAGTTGATGCGGCCCTTCGACAAGTCGTACGGCGTCATCTCTACCTGTACCTTGTCGCCTGCCAGAACCCGGATGCGGTTCTTGCGCATCTTGCCTGCCATCACCGCGATCAGTTCATGGCCGTTCTCAAGTTCGACCCTGAATGTCGCATTCGGCAGGAGTTCCTTTACGACACCGGGGAATTCGAGAATGTCTTCCTTGGCCATGGTCTCTCCAATTGAGTGCCGCCCGCAGTCACGCTGCAGGCTTCCGCCGCGCCGTATGCCCCCGAAAGGGCCGGTTTTCAAGCGGATTCGTGTTCCAGGGGGTGCGGGCCGTGCGCCTCAGAACTCGGGTTGACGCGCACCAGATCGGCCGCGCCGGCAAGATCATTCCTCGTGACGGCGAGAACCGCCCGTTGTCCGTGACGCATCTGGGGAAGCGCACCCGGCTCAGGTTTTCGGCGTGACCGACCTGGCGCCCGAGGAAAGTCGGGGGCCTGCCGCCCAACGCAAGACCGCACCGTCCTTCCGGCCAACACCTTCGCCACCGTCACCTTCGGCGCGATCGAGGTCCGGAACTGGCTGATCGCGGGGCCGGAACAGATCCTGACCTACCCCCACCCCGCCGTCGAACTCCTGAAGGTACGACCCCCTTCCTCGCCACCTACCTCCGCCGCGACGGGCTGAGTTCCGTCCGCGCCATCACCGATGCCGCCGGAGCGAAGATCGAGGCCATCCTCTACAAGCCCTTCGGCGAGCAGTCCGAATGGATCCTCCCCGGCAATGCTGCCCCCGAGACCAAAGGCTGGATCGGCGATCGCCACGACGCCGACGCAGGGCTCCCGTACCTCAACGCGAGGAATTACGACCCGGAGCTGAGCCTGTTCCTCCAGCCGGATTTGTTCGAGGTGGCTAAGACTCTAGACGCGAATCCGTTCTCCCGTGATCAACAGTCGCTTTGCCAACCACATTCCCCACAAACCCTT
>PNJK01000020.1 GCA_013821825.1 Rhodobacter sp. | reverse complement strand
CCCCCCCTTCCAGTCGGTCCAGCCCTTCACCCCCGGTCAGGCTGTCATTGCCGTCGCCGCCAAGCAGCGTGTCGTTGCCCGCGCCGCCGTCCAGCCCGTCATCGCCCGCGCGGCCTTCCAGCCGGTCATTGCCTGCAAGTCCCCAGGCGAAATCTCCAAGCGTGCTGCCGAAAAAGCTGTCGGCCTGGGCCGAAAGCTCGAACCCTTCAATCGCGATGTAGGTGTCGCCGGCCGCATCCCCGGTGGACTGGCTTGCGGTCAGAAGATCGACCGTGATGGCTGCGGCGCTGTCGGCATAGCTGGCGATGTCAAAGCCCGCGCCGCCCTCCAGCCGGTCGGACCCTGTGCCCCCGATCAGCGTGTCATCGCCGTTGCCGCCGATCAGAGTGTCTTTGCCGTCGCGGCCCTCGATCCGGTCGTTGCCGTCAAGGCCCCAGATCGTATTGCCTTGCGAGTCGCCGATCAGGGTGTCGCCAAAGCGCGACCCCTCGAGGTCTTCAAGGCCCAGGTAGACATCGCCTGCCGCCTCGCCGGTGTTGCGGCCCGGGGCGCTCATGTCGGCCAGAACCGCCGTGGCGGCCTGGTAATAGCTGATCCGGTCACGCCCGCTGCCGCCATCCATCCGGTCGGCGCCGGGACCGCCGACAAGCAGATCGTTGCCCGCACCGCCCAGCAAAGTGTCATTCCCCGCGCCTCCGAAAAGCCGGTCATTGCCGGCCCCGCCATCCAGCAGATTGTCCGCTTCGTTGCCGGTGATCACATCGGAAAGCCGTGACCCGATGACCCCTTCGATCGACAGATAGGTTTGGCCCGCGGCCGGGCCGGTGTTCTGATGCGGCGATTGCAGGCTGATCGTGAAGCCGCTTGCCGCGCCGCTGAAGTCCAACAGATCAAAGCCGCCACCGCCGTTGATCGTGTCGGTGCCTGCGGAGATCACGAATGTCTCGTCGGCATCCGTGCCGGTCAGCAGATCGGACTGGTCGCTGCCCGATATGCGGCCGCTGTCGTCCGGGGCCGGGGGCGGGGCATGCCAGAGGCCGACGAAATCTCCCAGGCGGAAGGCGCCAGGCTGGATTGGCAGGCCGTTGGCAGACCGGATCTCCAGCGTCTCGTCGCCGAAAGTGATCAGCGCGCCGGTTGCCGTCGCGATGATCGTCAGCGCCGCAAGCGAATGCACCGGGCCCCAGGCGGACAGGTCTATCCGGTCGATGCCAAGCTGGAAGTCGCCGATCACATCCGGCACGCCGTCGGCGGCAAGAACGAAGATGTCGGCCCCGGCCCCGCCGTAAAGCGCATCCGTCCCGGCACCGTCGGCCAGGATATCGGCCCCGGCACCACCCTCGATCCGCTCGTTACCGTCGCCGCCAAGAATCATGTCGCCCGCAGCGCCGCCGACAAGTGTCGCGGCTTCGGACCCGCCGGACCGGACGGGTGCAAGCGGACCGGGGTCGATCTGCAAACGGGTTATGCCGGTGCCTTCGCCGGCCACGAACAGCTCGATCCGGCCGTCGACCACCCGGGCCGTCATCGCGGTGATGTTGTCCAGCGCAAGACCGGAGGTCTGCAATTGCTGGCCGACCAGCACCAACCGGCCATCCGGCATCAGCGTCATCAGCGTGACGCCTCCGTCACCGCCTCCGGCCATGACGAAGACGCGGTCGCCGACCACCGCCGTAGCCACCGCCTGCACGCCCTGAAACCGGGTGTCAAGCGTGTCGACCACATGGTCGGCCACCCGCATCGCGCCCCCCGGGGCAATCTCGATCACGCTGAGCGAGGACGACCCGGGCGAGGCGACCAGCAGATAGGTGAGGCCCCCCGTCTCGACCACCTTGACGGCGGAAGGGTCAGAGATGCCAAGCCCCTGCGGCGCGCCCAGCATCTGCGGCGGACCCAGGACGCCACCTGCCCCGATCGGAAAGGCCCGGACCACATCGCCTAGCAGGGAGAGACTGACCAGATAGCTTTCCCCGCCGACCGTGACCGGGGTCAGGGCCGACAGGTCGATGCCGAGTTTTCCGGTGTCGATGACCCGGGAGCCGGCCAGCGTCATGCTGCCGTCCGCCGCCACCGTATAGGCGTGGATCGTGCTTTCCCCCATCCGTGCCGCGTAGAAATAGGTGGCGCCGTCCACCTGAACCACCGCCTGCGCGCCGAGCGTGCCCCCAAGGCTCCCCGGAAGTTGCAGCGGTGCCGCCAAAGCGCCATTCGCCTGCAAGGCATATGCCTGCACTCCGCCCTGGCTGGCCCCGGTGATCACCAGATGCGGGGTGCCTCCGACCGTCAGAACCTCGATCATGGCTTCTGCCGGCAGGGTCGTGCCGGGCGCGATCAACTCCTGGTCCACCATCGTCATCGCGGCATCGACGTCCAGGGCAAGCACCCCGCCGCCAGCCCGCGTCGCGGTGTAAAGAAGGACATTGCCCCCCTGCACCACAAGTTCCATGTCGCTGATCCCAGAGACAAGGTTCAACGGCGCAGCCGTGAACGTCTCCATCACCTGAAAGGTATACACCCCAAACCCCACATCTACCCGATTACCCAAGACCAAGGCTGACGTGTCAGCAGTCCTGCGGGGTGGTCCGTTTCGGGCAGAAGCGCGGCGATTGTCGGGGATTTTCGGCAAACCCGCGCGACAGGCCGCGAGTCAATCGGTTGAAGCCGGCGATGCCTGATGCCGGTGGGGCAGTTCCTTCATCCCGGAATGCTGCCGAAGCGGGGCCAGAGGAGCGCCCCGATCAGCGCCCGACGCCGGAATAGCGGATGAAACCCGCCTCGCGCACCTCGTCGGGGTCGTAGACATTGCGCAGGTCGGCCATCCGCGGCACGGCCATCTTGCGTGCCATCTTGGCGAGGTCGATGCCGCGGAATTCGTTCCACTCGGTCAGCATGACCACAAGATCGGCACCGCTGGCCGCCTGATAGGGGTTCTCCACCCATTTCACGCCGGGCAGCAATGCCTCGCCCTCGTGCCGGCCTTGCGGGTCGGTCACCCGCACCTTCGCGCCCGCGCCAAGCAGTGCGGGGATGATGGTCAGCGAAGGGGCGTCGCGCATGTCGTCGGTATTGGGCTTGAAGGTGACGCCCAGCACGGCGATCGTCTTGTCGCGCAGGCTGCCGTCGCAAAGATCGACGATCTTGTCGATCATCCGGCGCTTGACCTCGTCATTGACCTTGATGACCGCCTCGACGATCTGCATCGGCGCGGCAAATTCCTGCCCGATCCGCGCAAGGGCCTTGGTGTCTTTGGGAAAACAGCTGCCGCCATAGCCCGGACCCGCATGCAGGAACTTGTCACCGATGCGCCCGTCCATGCCCATGCCCTTTGACACGGCCTTCACATCGGCCCCCACCTTTTCGCACAGCGCTGCGATTTCATTGATGAAGGTGATCTTGGTGGCCAGAAAGGCGTTGGCCGCGTACTTGATCATCTCGGCGCTCTCAAGCCCGGTGTAGACCATCGGGAATTCGCGCAGGGAAAGCGGGCGATAAAGCTCGGCCATGACCTTCCTGGCCTTTTCGGTCTCGACGCCGACAACCACGCGGTCTGGATGCATGAAATCGTCGATCGCCGCCCCCTCGCGCAGGAACTCGGGGTTCGAGGCGACATCGAACTTCGCGCCCGGATTGGCGGACTTCAACACTTCGGCCACCTTGCGGTTGGTGCCGACCGGCACCGTCGATTTCGTCACCACCACCGCATAGCCCGTAAGCGCGCGGCCAATTTCCTCCGCGGCGGCCATCACGTAGGTCAGGTCGGCGTGCCCGTCACCGCGCCGGGTGGGGGTGCCCACAGCGATGAAGACCGCTTCGGCCCCGTCCACTCCTTCGGCCAGGCTGGTGGTGAACGACAGCCGCCCGGCCGCCGTGTTCTTGGCCAAAAGCGCTTCCAGCCCCGGCTCGAAGATCGGCACTTCGCCTTTGCGCAGCCGTTCGATCTTGGCGGCGTCCTTGTCGACACAGATCACGTCATGGCCGAAATCCGAAAAGCAGGTGCCCGAGACAAGTCCTACATATCCCGTCCCGATCATCGCAATCCGCATCAGGCATACCCTCTTGTCTCACCGAGGGCATGTCTATGCAGGCCGATCAAGGCTGTCAAATGGCGCTACCGCGCCAGGGACCGGCGCGGCAGGACCGGGAGTACCCGGAACGGGCCACAAAACACCCAGCGGCCCAGGGCGGATCACGCGGAGGGAGGAACCGGCTTCGGGAACCGGGCCCTCACGGCGGCCACGGCAGCCAGCCAGTCCGCCTTGTCGCTTTCATCCCGTTGCCACTTGAAAAACACCGGGTCTGCTTCGCTGGCAAGAGCCTCCCGCAGGGCAGCGTCGCGCTGTTCGAGGGCAGCCAGGTATTCCGCCTCTCCCCTGGCGGCGATCTCCTCGGGAGATGGCTCTGCCGGCTTTGCCTGCAAGCGTGGAAGCCACTTTCCCTCGACCCGGCGATGCTGGGCGAGGAAGGTCGGCAGATCGCCGTCGATGCTGGAACTGTCCAGCGGCTCGCTGCCCTCGACCGGCTCGGGACCGAACCAGCCGGGAATGCCTTCAGCGGTGAATTTGACCTGCAGCGTCATTTCGACACCTCTGTCATGCACATGACCGGCCCGACCGCAAACCCGGTGACAGAGCTGGTTCCGCCCACGCTTGTGTACATCTTGGTGGTAATGATGGCTGCGGTTGACGGCAGGTCCGTCGTCACCGTCCCTGTGGCTACCGCGCCGGTTTCCAGAAGAGTAACCGTGTAGCTCACGCTCTGCGTCGTTCCGGGGGGCGAGAACAGTTCCAGACGGTAGGTTGACCCCCGATCGACGCTGGGCTTCGGAAAGGCCGCGCCAAGGTCGATCTTTGTCGCTGTGCCAGCAGCGTCATTGTGGATGAATTGCAGGTTCGTGTCGGCAGCAGCGAAGGCAATTCCGATAACGCTTGTCAGTGTGGAAGGGTCCGCATCGGTCGGGGCACCCGTGTCATGCAGGCCACAAAAGCCGCGCCGTGTGGCATTCGCCAAGCCGGTCGCGGGACCAAAATACATGCTGACATAAAACCCCCCGCGTCCGGCAACGGTACCGCCGACGGTCAGGTTGCCCGAGGTGTTACGCCAGCTGGCGATAGCGGTAGTTGCCGCAGTGGTGACAAGATATTCTATGCGGCGCAGTCGCCCCCGGACGTTTGCCGGATCGAAGTTCGCCGCCGTTGCGGTTCCGACGGCCGCTGGTGTCATGCCGATATTGGTAACGGTTGTGGCGCTTGCTGGCAGGAAGATCCCGAACTGCCCGCTGCCCAGCAAGGGCTGCAACATCTGCGCCCCCCCGTTCGGGCCGATGAAGCCGGGCAGCATCATCTCGGCGGCCTTCGAACCCACCAGCTTCAGCCCGCCCGCTGCCGGAGCGGCCGGGGCGGCGACAAACGGCAGGCGCAGCTGGCCACCCTCGATCTCTACGTCCGCCGCCCCGGCAAAGGCTCCGGCGTTGTTGTATTGGACTTCGCCAGTTGCGCCGCCGGGAGAACCGCCGCCGCCCGCAGGCGTAGCCCAGGTCCCGTCGCGCCGCAGGAAATCAGTGGTGTTCGAAGTCACGGGGTCAGGCACCAGACCCTTTGCTCCTGGCGAGAACACGCTCAGAAGCGCCGTCTGCGCCGCAGCGGACGCCGCTGTCAGCATATCCCGGCCCGCAGCCGTGCTGTCACTGATCGCCGATGCAGTGATGCTGATCGCAACGTTCACCGCGCTGGTGATCAGGCCCTTGGCATTGACGACGAACTGCGCCACCGACCCGGCGAGGCCGAAGCTGCCGACGTTCGCGTTCACCGT
This sequence comes from Rhodobacter sp., assembly GCA_013821825.1. GTDB lineage: Bacteria > Pseudomonadota > Alphaproteobacteria > Rhodobacterales > Rhodobacteraceae > Tabrizicola. The sequence goes on along the minus strand of PNJK01000020.1, from coordinate 46,293 downwards.
TGCAAGCGTCAGCGTCGTCGCCCCGGTCACATCGCCGGTATGGGTGGCATTCGTGACCTTGGCGGTGTTCGCCGCGACCGCCGCATTGCTGGAAACCGCGGTGGAAAAGTCGCTGATGAAGGCGGAGGTCTTGGTTCCCGCAAGGTCGCCGGCATCGCCGGAAAACGCCAGCGCGGAGAGGTCGTTCAGGTATTTCTGAACCTTCCCGAAACCTCCAAGGATCGTATCGGCAGCGACAATCGCCGTCCGGCTGGCCGACACCGCAAAACCGGTGAGGGCAACTGCGATGGTGGACGATCCGAAGTTGCTGATCGTGGAGGCCGTTTGCGTGCCGGTATGGGTCGCCCGGTCGCGCAGCGCTGCATCGCTCGCGTTCGCGGTCGCCCCGTCCGCCACGTTCAGGATGCCGCGCGCCTGCGCCGGGGTCAGGACCTCGGGGCTGCCGCTGCCGGCCGTGTCGCGGCCCAGAAAGCTGTCGGTCGCGATGTCGGCCAGCTTGCCCAGCCCCACCGCGCCCGCGTCGATGGTCCAGACCGCTCCCGCGCCCGAAACCGTGATGTCGCCCTTTTCGCCATCACTCAGCCCGCCGCCGCCGCCGCCCACCGGCAGGGTGGCACCGGCCGAGCGGACCTTGACCTCGCCCGTGGTGGTGTTCAGCCACAGGGTCCCGTCGGCGGGCAGGGCCGGATCGGCCGCCTGCCCGCCCAGATGCACCGGCTGCGGCAAGGTCACCTCGCCCGTCGCCGCAGCCGCCGTCAGCGCGGTGGCAAAGCCTGATCCATCCGCGCTGACCTTGACCGAGAAATCATCCGACCCCGCCGTGCCCATCTCGGCCCGACCCGAAAATCCGGTCTGGAACAGCAGGCTTGCCGTATCCCCCGGCGCCGCCTTGTTCAGCTTCAGCTGATGGCCCGCCCCCGCATGGTTCAGCAGCGTCGCCGGAGAGGCCACCGAAAGCCGGTTCGTCGCATCCGGCGTTGCCGAAACCCCAAGCTGCGTCACGCTGAGCGGCCCGTCGGCCGGGGTCTCCCAGGCCAGTCCGTCGAAGACCGCGGTCTGGCCCTCGCTCAGCACATGCGCGCGCCAGCCCGGCAGGGGTTGGGTGAACTGCCACCCCGTCTCGGACAAAAGCGCGATCCGCCCTGACTGCCCGGCCCAGACCCCTGTCGCCCCGGCGGCAACGATGTGCCGGTCGCCGACCACAGCCAGCGCCGGAGCCGTGGTCAGCGTCCGGTTGATCACCGCCAGCTGGACGATCAGGTCAAGCTGGACCAAAGCCTCGTTATGGGTGACATGTTTCTGCGCCTGCGCCGGAAGGATCAGGGGCAGCGACAGGATCGTCGTATCGTCGGGCATGAAAACCTCCGCAGGATCGCCTTGGAGGGGGACCCTAGGGAAGCTTCCTCAATGCCCCTTCACCGGAGCGCGCGCCTCCGGCACCGGCGGCGCAACACCCTCACGGCACCGGCGCGGCGGAATCCGCCCGCGCCGCGCCTCGGCCCAGGTGTTCAGACTGACCGCGCCCACGATCATCGCGCCGCCCAGCAACACGAACGCGTCGACCCTTTCGCCAAAGACCAGCGCCCCCAGAAGCGCCGCCCAGACAATCTGCAGAAACGTCACAGGTTGCGTCACCGCAAGCGGCGCCGCCCCGAACGCCCGCGTCATCGTGTAATGCCCCAGCGTCGCCATCTCGGCCACCGGCACCCGCGCCATGGCATAGAACCAGAGGATCACCGCCGCCACATGCAAGGCCCCGCGCCAGCCGAACATCCACAACACCGGCACCGGGAACCGCGTCGCCCGCGCCGTCCAGATCGCCGGGGCCAGGACCATCAGGCCAAAGGCAAAGTGGATGAAGGCCGATTGCGCGGCGGGAAGATCGGTGCCCAGATGCCGGACGATGCCATTGACCTCGACAAAGGCTTTCGTGCTGACCAGCATCCACAAGACCCCTTCGACGGGGCGAACCAGATCGCTTGACTAACGCATTGGCGCACAGAAGCGGAAGCCTCAGCCGAAGGCAAGGGCCGCCGCGATCAACCACATCGTGCAGCCAACTCCGATCTCCAGCCAAACCCATGCGGCGGGCTTTGCGAAGACCGGCGCCAGAAGCCGCGCGCCAAACCCCAGGGCGCTGAAGAAGCTAAGCGACCCGGCCGCCGCCGCGATACCGAAGATCAACTTGTACTGGGCATGCTGCGCCGAGACCGATCCCAGCAGCACCACCGTATCCAGATAGACATGCGGATTGGCCCAGGTCAGCACCAGCGCCGTCAGCATCACCCTTCCGAGAGGTGCAGAAGTCGCCTGCGACGGCAGCAACACCTCGCCCCCCTTGGCCGCCGCCAAGAACCGCAGGCCGCCATAGACCAGCAGGAACGCCACCCCCAACCAGCGCATCGCCTCGCCGAACCAGGGGACGGCCCGCGACAACACGCCGAACCCCGCCACCCCGGCAGCAATCAGCACCGCGTCCGACAGCGCACAGACGGCAACCACCGCCGCCACATGTTCCCGTCGCAGGCCCTGCCGCAGCACGAAGGCATTCTGCGCGCCGATCGCAAGGATCAGACTGATGGCCAACACATAGCCATGAAACGCCGTCTCAAGCACGCGACATCTCCCGCAGGGCCGCCGGCGCATCGTGGCACCAGTCGCATCGCACGCCAATCTGGTCGTGATGGAACCCGGTGCGTTGAAGGGTATTGATGCCCGCCTCGGAAGAGGCAGAAGCCGCCGTCAGCCCCCCCGCGCCGGTCCGGACCGCAAAGCCATTGGCCGCGTCCGACGGGACCGGCTCCCCCCCGCGCGACAAGGCCGAAAAATCCAGCATACTCACGACACGCCTCCATCAACGGCTTGACCTGACGCGAGGATCTCTGATTAATCAAATTAATCTCTCTGTTGATGAGTTAATCTGGCTAATGCTGGACTCCGCGCAACTCGCCGCCCTCGCCGCCGTTCACCGTCGCGGGTCCTTCGATCTTGCAGCGGCGGAACTGCATGTCACCCCTTCGGCCATCAGCCAGCGCATCAAGGCGCTGGAAGAGGTGGCCGGCACCCTTCTCATCCGTCGCGGCCAACCCTGCGCCGCCACCGCCACCGGCCTGCGCCTGATCCGCCACTACAACGAGGTCCTGCTGCTGGAGCGCACCGTTGCCGCCGATCTGCCCGGCCTTACCTCAGCCCCAGCCACCTTGCGCATCGCGGTCAATGCCGACAGCCTGGCGACCTGGGTCATCCCGGCACTGGCCGCGACCTCCGGCTTCCTCTTCGATCTCGTGATCGACGATGAGGAGGTCAGCCAGGACTGGCTGCGACGGGGAGAGGTCGTGGCCGCCATCACCTCGCACCCCGGACCGCTGCAAGGCTGCGACACGATCGCGCTTGGCAGCCTGCGCTACCGCGCAACCGTGTCGCCCGGCTATATGTCGCGCTGGTTTCCGTCCGGGGTCACGCCGCAAGCACTGGCCAAGGCCCCGACCCTGACCTTTTCGGACAAGGACCGCCTGAAAGAACGCTGGGTCGCGCTCCAGGGCACTGGCCTCGGCCGCGCCACTTTGCCCAGTCATCACATGGCCTCGTCGCAGGCCTTCGTCGAAGCCTGCCTGACCGGTCTTGGCTGGAGCCTCAACCCCGAACCGCTGGTCGCGGACCACCTCGCCTCGGGCCTGCTGGTGGAACTCGTGCCCGGCGCAGCGCTGGATGTGGCGCTCTACTGGCAGTTCACCCGCCTCGCCGCCCCCGCGCTTGCCCCGCTTACCGATGCAATCTGGCGGTCGGCCCACGCCCTGCTTGTGCCGCCGGGCTGACGCAGCACCCCTCTGGCCCGCCAAGGGCCGACCCTGCCTAATCGGCTTTCTGGATCGTCTTCAGCCAGGCCACCAGATCGGCAATCGGCTGGCTGGTCATCAAGGGCTGGCCAGCATCGGTCTTCAGGACCACGTCCCTGCCCTCGAAGAAGCTGCCATAGACCGGCATCGAACTTCCGTGCGACACCAGGGGATCGCGCCCGTCGATCCGCGCCGCCACCCGCTCCAGCGGAAAGACACCGCCGTATCGCTGCACCAGAGTGGTCAGATCAGCCGGCTGCACGATCAGCGCCGTCACCATCGGCCCCTGCCCGGTAGCCTCGATGCCGTGGCAGACCGCGCAATTGCCCTGATAAAGCCTCTCGCCGGTCGCCACATCGCCCTCGGCAAAGGCCGGCAACCCTGCCAGACCGGTCGCCACAACCATCCATGCCCGCAGCATCGCGTCACCCTCCCGGACCTTGACACCGGCAGGGTGACAAGGATTGCCCCGGACGGCCTTGATGCAAATCAGCACGCACGCGCAAAAAAAAGAAACGGGGGCGGCTTGCGCCACCCCCGTCGAAACCCGGCCCGGAAGGGCCAAACCTTATGCGAGCGCGAGGTTCACAGCCGATTCACGGCCGTTGCGGTCTTGCTCGACGTCATAGGTCACAGCCTGCCCATCGGGAAGCGAACGGATGCCAGCGCGTTCCAGCGCGGTCACATGGACGAACACGTCCTTGGAACCACCAGCCGGTGCGATGAAGCCGAAGCCCTTGGTGGCGTTGAACCATTTCACGGTGCCATTGGCCATCGTGATATCTCCTGTCATTGTGCCATCCGCAGTGTGCGATAGCCCGGCCCAGTGTCGTCACGATCGAAGTGCTGCGGGCCGAAGGGCGGACAGAAGACGAAAGAGAAGTAGCTTTGACCCCCGGCACATGCGCCTTCTGGCCACGTGTTGCAAGGGGTTACGGAAAAAATTGCCCGCCGCCGGCGTGACTCCGCCACCTAAAGCTGCGCCGCAACATCCTCTGGCACGTCGAAATTGTAGGTGACGGTCTGCACGTCGTCATCCTCTTCCAGCAGGTCGACAAGCCGCATCAGCTTTTGCGCTGTATCCAGATCGACCTCGGTCAGGGTCTGCGGTTTCCAGACCAGCTTCGACTCCGTCGACTCGCCCAGCGCCTTTTCCAGCGCATCCGAAACCTCGGACAGGTTCTCGACCTGGCAATAGATCCAGTGGCCGTCCTCGTCACTTTCGACATCGTCGGCCCCGGCGTCCAGCGCCGCCATCATCACGTCGTCCGCCGACCCGGCCGATGCGGGATAGGAAATCTCGCCGACGCGGTCAAAGCTGTGTGCGACTGACCCGGTGGTGCCCAGGTTCCCGCCACATTTGCTGAAGTAGGACCGCACGTTCGACGCGGTGCGGTTCAGGTTGTCGGTCATCGCCTCGACGATGATCGCGATGCCGTTCACGCCGTAGCCCTCATAGCGGATCTCGGTGTAATCCGCCCCGTCGCCCATCTGGGATTTCTTGATCGCCCGGTCGATCACGTCCTTCGGCATCGACACGGCCTTCGCCGCCTTCACAGCCAGCCGCAGGCGCGGGTTCATGTCCACGTCCGGCATGCCCATCTTGGCGGCGACGGTGATTTCCTTCGCCAGCTTCGAGAACATTTTCGAGCGCAACTTGTCCTGCTTGCCCTTGCGGTGCTGGATGTTCGCCCATTTCGAATGGCCTGCCATGACCCATGTCTCCGGTCGATTGTCGGTGCTGGCGTCCTCTACACCAGCGACCGGCGCAACCGCAACCCCGCCGCCCTCCGGTCGCGCCGGGCCAAAGCGCCTCCCTCCCCCCCTTTGTGGCGGAGGAATGGGGGGACCCGGCGCTAGTCGCCCATGTCCACCGGCGGCGGCGAGACGAATACGGTGTCCACCCCGGCGGGATCGGTGATGGTCACTTCCGCCATCGGCGGCACCGACCCTTCGGCACCCAGAGCTTCGGTCAGCCCAGTGAACAACTGGCGCAAGAGGTTGGGGTTCTGCACCACCTCCACCGCATAGCCATAGCCCGGCCCGCAGGGTTCCAGCCGCCCGACGCCGCCCGCTGCCGCCCAGTCGGCCCGGCAGATCGTGCCATCCGACAGCGTCAGCGTCAGAACGTCGGTCGACAGCCGCGCCGCCTGCGGGACCGGCGTGCCAAACGGAGCGGCGCAACCCGCCAGCAGCATCAGGGTCATGAATTTGTGCATCGGCGTCTCCTTACAGGGGCCAGATCAGCGGGATCAGCACGGCACAGACCAGCATCACGATGATGTTGAGCGGCAGGCCCACCTTGGTAAAGTCGGCAAAGCGGTAACCGCCGGGGCCGTAGACCATCATGTTGGTCTGGTAGCCCACCGGCGTCGCAAAGGCGAGCGTGGCGGAAAACATCACCGCCACCACGAAGGGGCGCGGGTCGTAGCCCAGCTTGTCGGCCAGCTCGATCGCGATGGGCGTGTAGACCACCGCCACCGCATTGTTCGACAGGAACTCGGTCAGCACCAGCCCGATGAAATAAACCGTCAGGATCAAGGCGAAAGGCCCCAACCCCTCCAGCCAGGGAGCGACCGCACCGACGATCAACACCACCGCACCGGATTGCTCCAGCCCGGCGCCCACCGCCAGCATAGCAAAGATCATTGCCAGCAGCCGGCCGTCGACAAAGCCGAATGCCTCGTCACTGTCGACACAGTGGGTGATCAGGATCACTGCCACGGCAAACAGCGCCAGCGGCAGGATCGGTGCCAGGTTCAGCGCCGAAAGCACCACGATCATCGCCAGCGCCGCAATCGCGATCGGCGCTTTCGCCCGGCGGAACGCCATCACCCGCGGACGGCTGACATCCACCAGATCCATGTCCGCCGCCAGCCGCTGGATATCCTCGATGGCCCCTTCCAGGAGCAGCGTATCGCCGACCCGGACAATCAGGTCGTCCAGCTGCCGCCCGATGTTCTGGTTCCGCCGGTGCACCGCCAGCACATAGACGCCATAGCGCCGCCGCAGGCGCAATTCGCCCAGCGAACGCCCCTCCATCCGGCAACCGGGGCCGATCAGCACCTCGACCGTTTCCGTCTTCACCGAGGACAGCTTGTCCACCAGATGCAGGTCCTTGCGACCCTGCAATCCCAAGAGCTCCGTCATCTCGGTGCGCAGGACCACCCGGTCGCCCGCCGCGAGCGTGACCGGGGTCAGATCGCGCCGCAGACTGGCGTCCCCGCGCAGCACGTCGATCACCCGCACCCCTTCGCGCTTGAAGATGTCCACGCTCAGGACCTGCTGGCCGATCAGGCTGCTGTCCTCGGGCACCGCGACCTCGGTGAAGAACTTCATCTTGCGCCGGTCGCTCAACAGCACGCCCATCGACTGCCGCTCCGGCAACAGCCGGTTGCCGAACAGCGCCAGAAAGGCTCCGCCGGCCAGCGTGACCGCAATTCCCAGAGGGGCGATCTCGAAAAGGCCGAAATGCTCTAGCCCCCGCTTCATCGCCACCCCGTCGACCAGCAGGTTGGTCGAGGTGCCGATCAGCGTGATCATCCCCCCCATCACGGTCATGTAGCTCAGCGGGATCAGCAGCTTCGACGGCGCCGTCCCGATCTTGACGGCAAGCTGGATCACCACCGGGATCATCACCGCCACCAGCGGCGTGTTGTTCATGAAGGCCGAGGCCACGCCGACAAAGCCGAACAGGACCGCAATCGTCGTCCGCGGCCGGTTGCCGACATGCCGTTCGGCCTGCGAGATGATCATCTCCACCGCGCCGGTCCGCACCAGCCCGCCCATCACCAGAAACATCATCGCAATCGTCCAGGGCGCCGGGTTCGACAGGATCGAGGTCGCCGTTCCGACCGGCAGGATCCCCAGCACCAGCATCACCGCCGCGCCGCCAATGGCCGTCACCTCGATCGGAGTCCGTTCCAGCACGAAGAGGACGAACATCACCACAAGGATTGCCAGCGCGACCCAGGGCTGGAACTCAACCGGAATTGCCAGTCCGAACATCAGACCTCCACCAGTTTCGCCTTGCGCTCACGCGGCTGCACCAGCGCCACGCCCGCCAGCATGACCACCAGAGCGACCCAGACCAACGTCGAAAACCGCTCGCCCAGCAGCAGCATCGCCCAGAAGACGCCTGACCCGGTGACAAAATAGGCCACTTGCGACGCAAAGACCGCCCCGGCCTTGCCGTTCAGCCAGACATAGCTTGCATAAAGCAGCGCGTGCAGACCCGAATTGAACACAAGCGCCGCTTCGGGCTGTCCAAAGGGTGCCAGAGAAAACATCTGCCCGGTCAGCACGGCCACCGGCAAGGTGATGATCGCTGCGATCAGACTTGCCCAGAACATCACCTGCACCGGATCCAGACCAAAGGTACCCCAGCGTGCCACGATATTGCCCTCCGCCGCATAGAACAGCGGCCCCAGGAGCGCAAAGGGCACCCAGATCGCCAATGCAGGGTCCGGCAGGCTCGCGCCCGGAAGTGCAATCAGCGCGACCCCGGTCAGACCACAGATCAGCCCGAACAGCCGCCGGGACGAGAACCTGTCCATCCCCAGGACCATCGCCATCGGGAACGAAAACAACGGAACCGCGGAAATCAGCACCGACATGATCCCGGCCGGCAGATGCACGACCGAGGTGTAGAACGTGTAGGTCGGCAGCACCGTCCCCACAATCGCGATGATCACGGCGAACCGCAGGCCCACCCGGGTCAGTCGCAGCCGCCTGCCCCGCGCCAGCGTCAGCGCGCCCAGCACCGCCACGCCGATCACGCCTTGCCAGACGATCAGGCCAAGCGGCCCGTTTCCGGTTGACGCCGCGATCTTGCCCAGCGCCTGCGTGCTGCCCCAGCCGATCCCCAGGGCCAGAAGCACGGCGATATAGATCAGCCGCTGGCTCAAGGCGTTGCCTCCTGCAACCGCCCGCCGAGGCGGATCATCCGAACCTTGGTCGCCAGCCCGGTCTTGTCATCGGTCTCGACATAGACCCCCGACAGCGTAGCCGGCCCGGCCGCAGGCTCGAACCGCGATTTCGCCATCCCGGTGATGAAGCGGCGCAACGGCTCCAGCTTTTCCATGCCGATCACACTGTCATAATCCCCGCACATGCCGGCATCGGTCTGATAGGCCGTGCCCTTGGCAAGCACCATCGCGTCGGCTGTCGGCACATGGGTATGCGTGCCGACGACCAGACTGGCCATCCCGTCGCACCAATGGCCCACCGCCATCTTCTCGGACGTGGCTTCGGCGTGGATATCCACCACTGCCGCCTGCACCGTGGCCCCCAGCCGATGCGCCTTCAACACCGCTTCCAGCGCGCTGAACGGGTCGTCGAAGGGCCGCTTCATGAAGACCTGCCCCAGTGCCTGCGTCACCAGCACCCGGCGGCCCTGCGTCGCCTCGAACACCCGGAACCCCTTGCCCGGTGCGACCTTGGAAAAGTTCAGCGGCCGGATGATCCGCGGCTCCTGCTCGATAAAGCTCAGCATGTCCTTCTGGTCAAAGGCATGATCGCCCAGCGTCACGCAATCCGCACCGGCATCCAGCAGCACCTTGGCATGCTCGCCCGTGATCCCCGCGCCCTGACTGGCGTTCTCGCCGTTGACGACCACGAAATCGAGGCCCCAATCCGCCCGAAGCGCCTGAAGCCGCTCGATTACCGCCGTCCGGCCCGACCGGCCCATCACATCGCCAAGGAAAAGAAGTCTCATGGTTCCCGGATTAGGCGCGGGCATGGATGCGGGCAAGAGGAATGACGTGCCGCCTGCGGAAAAAGCGCGGCAGTTCCGGCACCAGGGCCCGGCCCGGAACAACCGCCCAACCAGGAAATCTTTCCCCGGAAATTCTCCGCCGCAGCCATTCCCACGCGGCCCTTCCCCCCGATTCGCGCCGCGATGGTTAACGCCCCTGCTATCTTTCGCGCGTAGAGACGGAAGGAAGATCAGGGCAAGACACAAGGTAGACGCAGATTTATTTGGAAAATCAACGCATTAACACCAAGATCGCCACACCCCGTTTCCCACCCCTCCAGACCGCATTATCTCTTTCTTCATGACCACGCTTCCCCCCGCCCTTTCCGACTGGTTCGCCGCCAAGGGCTGGACGCAGCATCCGCATCAGCTTGACATGCTGGTCCGCTCCGGCGACCCCGCCACGCTCCTCATCGCCCCAACCGGCGGCGGCAAGACACTTGCGGGCTTTCTCCCAACCCTTGCCGAGCTTGGGCCAAACCCATCCCCCGGCCTCCACACCCTCTACGTCTCGCCCCTCAAAGCCCTCACCGCCGACATCCGCCGCAACCTTCGCACCCCGATCGAGGGCGCAGGCCTGCAAATCCGGGTCGAGGATCGCACCGGCGATACCTCCCACACCCAGCGTCGCCGCCAGCGCGCCGACCCGCCGCATATCCTGCTGACCACGCCCGAAAGCCTTGCCCTCCTCCTTTCCTACGAGGATGCCCCGCGTATCTTCGCAGGATTACAAAGGGTTATCGTCGACGAGATCCACGCCTTGGCCGAATCGAAACGTGGCGACCAGCTCACCCTGCAACTCGCCCGCCTCCAGTCCCTCAACCCGAACCTCCGCCGCATCGGCCTCTCCGCCACGGTGGAAAACCCCCCGGCCCTTGCCCGTTTCCTCGCCCCTGAATCCACCATCCTGCAGGCCGACCCCGGCCCGGACCCCGACATCTCGATGCTGGAAACCGAGGCCCCGCCCCCCTGGTCCGGCGGCGGCGGCCGCTACGCCATCCCTGCGATCCTGAACGAGATCACCCGCCACCGGACCACCCTCATCTTCCACAACACCCGCGCCCAGGCCGAACTTTTCTTCCACGACCTCTGGCTGCAGAACTCCGAAAGCCTGCCCATCGGCATCCACCACGGCAGCCTCTCCCGCGAACAACGCGACCGGGTGGAACAGGCGATGACCGCCGGGGCGTTGCGTGCGGTGGTCTGCACCGGCTCGCTCGACCTCGGCATCGACTGGGGCGACGTCGATCTGGTGATCCAGGTCGGCGCCCCAAAGAACGTGAAACGCCTCGTGCAACGGATCGGCCGCGCGAACCACCGCTACAACGCCCCCTCCAAGGCCCTTCTGGTCCCCGCCAACCGCTTCGAGGTGGTCGAATGCCACGCCGCCCTCGACGCCGTCCGCGCCCATACCCTTGATGGCGAGCCGCGCGGCCCCGGACCCCGCGATGTCCTCTGCCAGCACATCCTCGCCACCGCCTGCGCCGGCCCGTTCGAGGCCGACGCGCTTCATGCCGAGGTGACAACCGCCGGCCCCTATTCCCTTCTGACCAAAGCGGAATTCGAGGCCTGCCTCGATTTCGTCGCCACTGGTGGCTATGCCCTGAAGGCCTACGACCGCTGGCAAAGGCTGAAACTGACAAACGGCAGATGGCACCTGCGCGACCCCCGCGCCGCCGCCCTGATCCGCCAGAATCTCGGCACCATTCTTGATATCGACACCCTGAAGGTCCGGCTCAGAAACCACGGCACCCCGCTTGGCGAGGTCGAGGAAGACTTCGCCGCCACCCTCACCCCCGGCGACACTTTCCTGATCGGTGGCCAGATCGTGCGCTACGAAGGCCTGCGCGAACTGACGGTCGAGGTTTCCCGCGCCCCCGGCCGCGACCCGAAAGTCGCGGTCTTCAGCGGCACGAAGTTCGCCACTTCGACATTGCTCACGGACCGGATTCTCGAGATCTTCCAGCAGGATCGCTGGCCCGACCTGCCCGCCCACACCGCCTCGTGGCTGGCCCGGCAGCGCGAGGTCTCGCGCCTTCCCGATCCCCACTCGCTCCTTTTGGAAAGCTTTCCCCACGACGGCCGCGAACATCTGGTCGTCTACGGCTTTTCCGGCCGCAACGCCCAGCAAACCCTCGGCCTTCTGCTTACAAAACAAATGGAATCCCAGGGACTTGCTCCCCTCGGTTTCGTCGCGACCGACTATGCCACCCTGATCTGGGGCCTTGATCCGGTGACCGATCCGGCCCCGATCTTCGATCCCGGAACCCTGCGCGCCGGGCTGGAAAGCTGGCTCTCCGGCAACGCCGTGATGAAGCGCACCTTCCGCGCCAGCGCCATCATCGCCGGCCTGATCGAGAGGTCGAACCAGGGCCGCCGCAAGACCGGCCGGCAGGCGACCTTTTCCTCCGACATCCTCTACGACACGCTGCGGAAATACGACCCCGACCACCTTCTGCTGCAAATCACCCGGGAAGAGGCGATGCGCGGCCTGATCGACTTTTCCCGCATTGAAACTCTTCTCGCCCGCGTCGGCTCCCGCATCGACCTCAAACGCCTCCCCCGCGTCACCCCCCTTGCCGCTCCGCTGTTCTTCGAACCCGGCCGGATCCCGGTCCAGGGCGAGGGGCGCGACCGCCTCGCCTCCGAGGCCGCAAGAACTCTGATGGAAGCGGCAGGTCTTGCCTGAGGTCTTCCTCTCTGCCCAAATATCCCCGCGCGGAGCGCAATGCCGAAGCCGGTTGGCGCTTGCGCCAGAGGCGAGACAAACGCTTGTGCGAAGCACTCAATCTTCTCACCGCCCCTTGCCGCAAGCCCGCCGCCGGGGCACACATCGGCCATGCACCACGCGCTTTTCTTTCACGGCGAGACCCTGCACCTGCTGCCCTCGGGTGCGCTTTCCTGGCCCGCCCGCAGGCTTCTTGCGGTCTCCGACCTGCACTTTGGCAAATCCGAACGCCTCGCGCGGCGCGGCGGGTCGCTGCTGCCGCCCTATGAAACCCTGGCGACGCTGGAAAAGCTGGACCGGGATCTTGAGGCGACCAGCGCCGATACCGTGATCTGCCTTGGTGACAGCTTCGACGATCTCGCCGCCGCCGATGGTATAGACGAGACCTCGCGTCTCTGGCTCGCCCGCCTGATCGCGGGCCGCGACTGGACCTGGATCACCGGCAACCACGACCCCGGTCCGATCGAGATCGGCGGCAGCCACCGGGCCCAGCTTCACCTGGCACCCTTCACCTTCCGTCACATTGCCGAACCCGCAGAAAGGGCCGAGATTTCAGGCCATTACCATCCAAAGGCCCGGCTTGCCGGACGGTCGCGACCCTGCTTTCTGGCCGATGCCGCGCGCATGATCCTGCCGGCCTACGGGGCCTATACCGGCGGGCTCCACTCTGGCCACGCGGCACTGACCGCCCTCATGGCGCTCGATGCTCTTGCTATCCTGACCGGCAGTCGGGCGCTTGCAATCCCCATGCCACGGTAATCCCCGCGCGCCAGCCCGGCCTAGGCGGTAAGGCCCTCGGGCTCTGGCAGTCCGTTCGCCCGGCAGCAGGCCGTCAGCGTGTTGGCCAACAGGCAGGCAATCGTCATCGGACCCACCCCGCCCGGCACCGGCGTGATGGCGCCCGCCACTTCGGCCGCGCTGGCAAAGTGGACATCGCCCACCAGCCTGGTCTTGCCATCGCGCTCGATCCGGTTGATCCCCACGTCGATCACCGTGGCACCAGGCCGCACCATGTCGCCGGTGATCATCTCGGGCCGCCCCACGGCAGCCACCAGGATATCGGCGCGCCTGCAGACCTCGGCCAGGTCCTTCGTCCGGGAATGGGCGATAGTCACCGTACAGCTGTCGCCCAGCAAAAGCTGCGCCATCGGCTTGCCGACAATGTTCGATCGCCCGACCACAACCGCATTCATCCCCGCCAGCGACCCATGATGATCCCGCAGCATCATCAGGCAGCCCAGCGGCGTGCAGGGCACCATGCTCTTCTGTCCGGTTCCCAACAGGCCCACGTTCGATATGTGAAAACCGTCGGCATCCTTGGCCGGGTTGATCGCGTTGATCACCAGTTCCGAGTTCAGATGAGCAGGCAGCGGCAACTGTACCAGAATCCCATGCACATTCGGGTCAGCATTCAGCCGCCCGATCAGCGCCAAGAGATCGGCTTCGGACGTGTCGGCGGGCAGCTTATGTTCGAAAGATGCCATTCCGACTTCGACCGTCTGCACGCCCTTGTTGCGCACATAGACCTCGGACGCCGGGTCTTCGCCCACCAGCACCACGGCCAGCCCCGGCGTAAGTTCCTGCTCTTCCTTGAGCCGCGCCACATGCGCCGCCACCTGCGCGCGCACCCGTGCCGCAAAGGCCTTGCCGTCGATCACCTTGGCCGTCATTCCCTCATCCCTTCCGCAAGCTGTCCGGTCCAAGGCGGCTTTCCTCGCGCGCGATGGACCAGTCGATCAGCCGCCGCCACAGCTTTTCCACCAGATCGGGCGGCAGCCCGTAGGTGTCGGCATGGCGGCGGACGTTTCCAACCACTTCTTCCACCCGCCCGTCGATCCGTGCCGGCAGATCGACCTCTGCCTTGATCACCGCCGCGCGGTCGATATACCCCGCCCGCTCGGCAAAGAGGCGGACAAGGTCTTCGTCCAACCGGTCGATCTCGGCCCGGATCTGGGCCATCGAAGTGCAATCCGCGGGCTTCAGCATCGAACTCTCCCTTTCAGGCTGCCCCGGAGATAACGGGACAGCCCGGAAAGGGCAATGCGACGACTTAGAACAGCCCCTCGACCTGACCCTGATCGTTCAGCCGGATCACCTCGGCGCTTGGCACCTTGGGCAGGCCGGGCATGGTCATGATCTCGCCGCAGATCGCGACGATAAAGCCGGCCCCGGCCGAAAGCCGCACTTCACGGACCGGAACGCTGTGCCCGGTCGGAGCCCCGCGCACGTTCGGGTCGGTGGTAAAGCTGTATTGGGTCTTGGCCATGCAGATCGGCAGGTGGCCGTATCCGGCGGCCTCCCAGGCTTTCAGCTGGTCGCGGATCGACTTGTCGGCCAGCACCTCGTCGGCGTGGTAGATGCGCTTGGCGATGGTGTCGATCTTCTGGAACAGCGGCATGTCATCGGGGTAAAGCGGCGCGAAATGGCTGGCGCCGCTTTCGGCAAGCGCGACCACCTTCTTCGCCAGTTCCTCGACCCCGGCCGAGCCAAGCGCCCAGTGCTTGCAAAGGATCGCCTCGGCCCCCTGTTCGGCGACATAGGCCTTCACGGCCGCCACTTCGGCATCGGTATCGCTGAAGAAATGGTTGATCGCGACCACGACCGGCACCCCGAAGGATTTCACGTTAGAGATGTGGCGACCAAGGTTTGGGCAGCCCTTCTTCACGGCCTCAACGTTCTCGGCCCCAAGGTCTGCCTTGGCGACACCACCGTTCATCTTCATTGCACGAACCGTGGCCACGATCACGGCAGCGGCGGGCTTCAGCCCGGCCTTGCGGCACTTGATGTCAAAGAACTTCTCGGCCCCAAGGTCGGCGCCAAAGCCGGCCTCGGTCACGACATACTCGCCCAGTTTCAGCGCGGTCCTGGTCGCGATGACCGAGTTGCAGCCGTGGGCAATGTTCGCAAACGGACCACCATGCACGAAGGCCGGGTTGTTCTCCAGCGTCTGCACCAGGTTCGGCTGCATCGCGTCCTTCAAGAGCACCGTCATCGCGCCGTCAGCCTTGATGTCGCGGGCATAGATCGGCTTTTTCTCGCGAGTATAGGCGACGACGATATCGCCCAGCCGCTTTTGCAGGTCTTCCAGATCGTTCGACAGACAAAGGATCGCCATGACTTCGGACGCCACCGTGATGTCGAAACCGGTCTGGCGCGGGAAACCGTTCGACACGCCGCCAAGGTTCACCACGATGTCGCGCAGCGCGCGGTCGTTCATGTCCATCACCCGGCGCCAGACGATGCGGCGGGCGTCGATCTGAAGCTCGTTGCCCCAATAGATGTGGTTGTCGATCATCGCCGACAGCAGGTTGTGGGCAGAAGTGATGGCATGGAAGTCGCCGGTGAAGTGAAGGTTCATCTCCTCCATCGGCACGACCTGCGCCATCCCGCCACCAGCCGCCCCGCCCTTCATCCCGAAGTTCGGGCCAAGGCTGGCCTCGCGGATGCAGACCACGGCCTTCTTGCCGATCCGGTTCAGACCATCGCCCAGGCCCACGGTCGTCGTGGTCTTGCCCTCGCCCGCAGGCGTCGGGTTGATCGCGGTCACCAGGATCAGCTTGCCGTCCGGTTTCCCGGCCAGCGATTTGATGAACTCCTGGCCCACCTTCGCCTTGTCATGGCCATAAGGCAGCAGATGCTCGGACGGGATACCCAGTTTGGCACCAATCTCTATGATCGGCTTCTTCTTCGCCTCGCGTGCAATCTCGATGTCGGTCTTGAAGGCCATGTGCGTCTCCCAGAAGGCATGTGTTCCGTTTGCGACGTGATATCGGGCTATTCCTGGTTGGCGAGGCCGGTTTCCGACCTAAACTCCGCGAAATTCGCCAGCACCGGTTTCCGATCGGAAATATCCCGCACCGGATGGGGCGGCTGGGACAATTTGATTAAAATTCGTCTTCCTCTCTGCAAAAATATCCCACGGGAGGTCCGGAGGGTGTGAAACCCTCCGGGGCTGGCCAGGGGCGCCCGGTCAGCCCCCCTTGCGCGCCGCGTCCGGATGCATCCAGTCCCGCTGGTCGGGGATATGCAAGGAGAGGACGTCGCCCAGTCGCAGCACGCCCTCGCGTTCCACCCATGCAGTCACCCCGCGCTTGCCCGCGGCCGCACGCTTGAAGCCCTTGCCCAGACCGGGCAGCGCCCTTTCGATGGTCACTGCGGGCTCCTGGCAGGGCAGATTCTCCATATCGACGACCAGTGTCACCCCATCCGGCCCCTGCAGGCGGCTGGAGGGCGGGATATGGGTGAAATCCGGGATGCCTTCGACCACCAGCGAGGCGCCGACCCAGGCGTAGTCCATTGCCTGAAGTCCCATCGCGGCGGCGACCTCGGCCATCTCCTCGGCACTGACCACGGCCAGCTGCCGGACATTGCGGATTTCGGTATCCCGCGGATGCTGCTTCAGCACCCGGCTGCAGGACCGACGGGTCAGCCCGGCATGGATTTCGCCGGCATAACCAGCAAAGCCCAACGGCATTTCGGTCAGGGGCACCGACCGGATCACCAGGTTTTCCACCGGATCGGGCTGTGCCCCCAGCCAGACGACCCGGGCGGTCAGGGCGGTGGGGATCAGGGCCGGCATCGGGACCTCGAATGAGTATCGGAAAGCCGACTCACAGCCATTTCTTCCACCGGAAGATCGCCCAGGGCACCAGCGCCGACATCAGCATCAGCCCCAGCGCCATCGGATAACCCCAGAGCCAGCTCAGCTCGGGCATTTGGACGAAGTTCATCCCGTAGACGCTGGCAATCAGCGTCGGCGGCAGGAAGACAAAGGCCACGACCGAGAAGACCTTGATGATGTCGGACTGCCGGATGTTGATCACACCCAGCGTCGCATCCAGCTGGAAAAGGATCTTCTGGCTTTGTACCGCCGCCACGTCGTGCAGCGAGCGGATATCCTCGACCAGGGCCTGCAGCCGGGCCACATCGATCTGGCCGGAGATCTTGTCGCCCCCGGGGCCCGAGACAAACATCAACACCCGTGCAATCGTGGACAGGCTTTCCTGAACCTTGCTGTTCATGTCCTCGGCCCGGCCGATCCGCTGCAACAGCACGCCCAGCGTTTCTGCCCGCCCCGAGGGGCGATGCGCCTCGAAGATCGCCTTGGTCAGGATGTCCAGCTTGCGGGTCTCGCCCTCCAGGATGTCGGCAAGCCGGTCGACCACGGTTTCCAGGAGCCGGATAAGGGTGCTCGGGCCGTTGATGCAGCCCAGGTCCTGCCGCATTGCCCGGTCGACAAAGATCCGCAGCGCGTGCGGGTCGTGATACCGGATGGTGACCAGCCGGTCCCTGGCCAGCACGAAGGTGATGGGTCCGATCTCGGGCTGGCGGCTGTTGGACGCGGCGATGACCTGCGCCGTCAGGAACAGGGCCCCGTCTTCGGCATAGATGCGGGACGAAACCTCGATCTCCTGCATCTCCTCGCGGGTGGGGATGTCGACTGCAAGCAGGGCCTCGACCGAGGTTTCCTCACCCGGGACCGGCGACACAAGGTCTATCCAGGCGGCGGTGGCCAGATCCGGCCCGATCGGGACAAGGCGTCCGTCCTTTGCCTCATAGGCGGTCAGCATGCCTTGATCTCCCGTGGCCCACCTTCTGTGCAGTCAAATTTTGACCGATCCGGCCCGGACTTGCCAGCCGAAACGCAAAGGGCCCGGCGTAAAGCCGGGCCCGATCCATCATCCCTTGTCTTCAGGCCACCGGCTCTGGTTCCGGCCCCGGTTTCGGGTTCCGCGCCCGGGTCTTCGGGATCGCCGCAACCGACGCCCCGCCACCACCCGAGGCAGGCTTGTCGGCATCGTCATCGCCGCCAAGCGCTTCGCCAGCGATCACTTTGCGGATCTCGTCACCGGTCAGGGTTTCATATTCCAGAAGGCCCTTGGCCAGACGCTCGAAGTCCTCGGCCTTCTCCAGAAGGACACCCCGCGCGACATCATAGCCTTCGTCGATCAGTGCCTTCACCTCGGCCTCGATCGCTCGCTTGGTTTCGGCCGAAACCGAGAAGCCGGCCGTGTTGCCCTGATACCCCTCATGCGCTTCGGAATAGTCGATGTTGCCGATCTTGTCGGACATACCCCAGCGCATGACCATCGCCCGCGCCAGGCCCGAGGCCTGCTGGATATCGCCCACCGGGCCCGAGGACACGCCTTCTTCACCATATTTGATGATCTCGGCGGCCTTGCCGGCCATCGTCATCGCGATGCGCTGCTTGGCCTCGTCCTTGTGCATTTGCAGCCGGTCCATCTCGGGCAGGCTGACGACCATGCCAAGCGCTCCGCCACGCGGGATGATCGTGGCCTTGTAGACCGGATCACACTTCGGCATCGCCATGCCGACGATGGCGTGGCCAGCCTCGTGATAGGCGGTCTTTTCCTTCTGGTCGTCGGTCAGAACCATGCTGCGGCGCTCGGCGCCCATCATGACCTTGTCCTTGGCCTGTTCGAAATCCGTCATCGTGACAAAGCGGCGGCCAACGCGGGCGGCCATCAGGGCGGCCTCGTTGACCAGGTTCATCAGGTCCGCACCCGAGAACCCCGGCGAGCCGCGCGCGATGGTGCGCAGGTCGACATCCGGACCCAGGGGCACCTTGCGGGCATGCACGTTCAGGATCTTCTCGCGGCCCTTGATGTCGGGGTTCGGCACGTGGATCTGGCGGTCAAAGCGGCCGGGACGCAACAGCGCCGGGTCCAGCACGTCCTTGCGGTTCGTGGCGGCGACGATGATCACGCCTTCATTCGCCTCGAACCCGTCCATTTCCACCAGAAGCTGGTTCAGCGTCTGCTCGCGCTCGTCATTGCCGCCGCCGATGCCGACGCCACGGGCGCGGCCAACAGCGTCGATCTCGTCGATGAAGACGATGCAAGGCGCGTTCTTCTTGGCCTGCTCGAACATGTCGCGGACCCGGGACGCGCCCACACCCACGAACATTTCCACGAAGTCCGAGCCCGAGATGGTGAAGAACGGCACCCCGGCCTCACCCGCGATGGCGCGGGCCAGCAGGGTCTTGCCCGTGCCGGGAGGGCCGACCAAGAGCGCCCCCTTGGGGATCCTGCCGCCCAGACGGCTGAACTTCTGCGGATTGCGCAGGAATTCCACGATCTCTTCCAGCTCTTCCTTGGCCTCGTCGATGCCGGCCACGTCGTCAAACGTGACGCGCCCCTGCTTTTCCGTCAGAAGCTTCGCCCGCGATTTGCCAAAGCCCATCGCGCCGCCGCGCCCGCCGCCCTGCATCCGGTTCATGAAGAACAGCCAGATCCCGATCAGGATGATGAAGGGCAGCCATAGCGACAGAAGCGACATGAAGCCCGACTGCGCCTGCGGCTCGGCCTGAACCTCAACCCCTTTGGCGATCAGGTCGCGGGTCAGGTTGTCGGTCACCGCCTCGCCCTGCGGCTTGATCACGACGTAGGTGTTGTTATCCTTGCCCCGGACGACGATCCGCTCGCCGTCCAAGGTGACGCCGGACACCTGCCCGGAATCAACCCGTCCGACAAATTCCGAATAGCTGAGCGACCGCGATGACAATGTGGCCTGTCCGCCGGAAAACAGCTGGAACAAGGCCATGACAAGGATCAGCAGCAGGACCCAGAAACCGATATTGCGCGCATTGCCCACAAGGCATCTCCCGTAATTGCCGCGCGCCCTGCGTCGGGGGCGGCCTTCGTATGCAAGATAGTCAGTTTGGCGTCCGGTTCAATGCGATAACAGAAACGCGTGAAAGCCGGGCGCGCATGTCGCAGTTGCCGGGCCAAAACCCGCGGAAGGGGCGGCGACCAGCGTGTCTCGCTGCCAGACACCCGGCGTCACCTCCAGCACCTGCCGCGGCAACCCCGTCGCGCGCCAATCCGGGCACTGGCGCAGCCCTTCGGTCCCCAGCGCCCGTACCTCTCCCGCTGCGCCGGTCACCTGCCACCTGGCGTCCCAGAGCATGCCCGCCGGCACCGGCCCACCGACAGCACGCGCCTCGCGGCTGAGGGTGACGCGGCCGTCCCGCATGCGAAAGCGGCACCCGGCCAGCGTGGCGTCCCTCCCACATGCCACGGCAAGCTGCAGGTTGCGGATACTGTCGGCCCGGGGTGGGTGCGCCAATCCCGCCATCCACCGCAACATGGCGATCAACAGCATGCGGTCCACCTCTGGCCCAAGGTCCAGAAACGCCTTCCTGTCGAAGCTCAATGCCCCCGAGGTTTCAGAGACAACTTCTTCAGCCGCCCGCGCCACGGCGTCGATGACCACGCCCTGCACCATCGCAAGGTTGTGAACCACCGTGGCCAGCCGGTCCACCGTGATCCCCAGAGGTTTCAGCGCCTTCAGCGCGCGGCGGGCCTTGGTTCGGGTGTAGCGGTCGTTTTCGTTGGTTGGGTCCTCGACCCAGTCCTGCCCGTGCCGGTCAAGGAAACCGCGCAGGTCTGCCCGGCTTTGGCCCAGGAAGGGACGACGGAACGTCACCGCATCCTGCTGAAACTGCGGGCGCATGCCGGTCAATCCGTCCAGCCCGGCAGCGCGCGACAGCCCCATCAGGAAGGTCTCGGCCTGATCGTCCGCGGTATGGGCCAAGGCCACTTGCCCGATCCCCCGCGCCCGCGCCCAATCGGCCATCAGCCGATACCGCGCCTCGCGGGCGGCCTCCATCAGGTTGCCGCTGATCTTGCCATGATCCCAGACCAGCACCTCATGCGAAATCCCAAGCCCCGCGCAGACCGAGGCGACGAAACCCGCCTCGGCGGCCGCTTCGGGCCGCAACCGGTGGTCCACCGTGACGGCATGCACCGACCAGCCCGCATGCGGCGCAGCACGCGCCATCAGATGCAGCATCGCCATGGAATCACTGCCGCCAGACACGGCAAGCCCCACCTTGGCGGGCGGTTCCGGACCAAAGGCCTCTTGCGCCTGCAACAGCAGAACTGCGTCCGCGCCCGCCGCCTGCAACCAGCCGTGCCGGTTGCCTACTGGCACCCCAGACCTTGCATCGCCACACCGGCCTGCGTTGCCGCGATGCTGCCGGGATAGCGCACGCCAACCTCGCCCAGCGTCACGCAAGCCTCGGGCACCTGACCCAGCACCGCCAGACCTTCGCCCAGCTTCAGCAGGGCATCCGGGGCAAACGGCCCTTCGGGCGCCGCGGAAAACGCGTCCAGATAGGACCGCGCCGCATTCGATGTCTCGCCGAGGCTGGTCAAGGCCTCGCCGCGCAGGAATTGCGCCTCCTGGGTCAGCGGTCCGCCAGGATAGGATTGGGCAAAGGTCGCAAAGAGCGCTTCAGCTCCGCGAAAGTCACCGGTGCCGAGCACCTCCTTGGCCCGATCGAAGTCCGCCTGTTCGCTGACGGCAAGTTCTGCCCCGCCGGTTGCCGGTGCGGGATCGGTCGGAGCCGGGGCCACCACCGCTCCACCCGCATCGCCGCCCAGAACCGAGGTTGCCCCCAGATTGGCCGGATCGCAGCCTTCCGTCACTTCGCACAGGCGGTATTCGATGTCGCCGATCCGGTTGGTGCCATCGGCAACCACCCGGTTCAGCTTCAGCTCGACCGCTTCGGTCCGCGCGGTCAGCCGCGACAGTTCCGCCTCGATGGTGTCCATCCGCTGCAGGGCGTCGCCGCCCGCAGCCCCGCTGGACGCGGCCCCGCTTGACACAAGCTCGGCCTTCAACGCATTGAACTCGGCCGCAAGGACGGCAAGCTCGGTCCGGATGTCGGCCAGGGTTTGCGCGCGGTCCTGCGCCGCCGCCATCACTGGCAGCAGCGCAAGCAGAAGACCAAGGCGGATCAGCCGCATCGCGTCAGACCCCGGCGCCGACCGAAAGCACCGTCACGGCGCGGCGGTTCTTGGAATAGCACTCCTCGGTCGAGCAGAGCTCGATCGGACGCTCCTTGCCATAGCTGATCGTGCGCAGACGGTTTGCCGGCACGCCCTGGCTGATCAGGAAGTTCTGCACCGCAGCCGCACGCCGCGCGCCAAGCGCAAGGTTGTATTCCCGCGTTCCCTGCTCGTCGGCATGGCCTTCGATGATCGCGGCATAGCCGGTGTTGGTCATCAGCCACCGCGCCTGTGCCGTCAGCACCGCCCGCCCCTCGGGCGAGATGGTGGACTGGTCCACCGCGAACAGCACGCGGTCCCCGACCGTCTGGTTGAAATAGGCGATGGAGCTTGGGTTCGACGGATCGCCCAGACCCGTGGTGTCGATGCCGCCCGTACCACCGGAACCGCCCGGGCCACCGGTGCCATAGCGGTCAGGATTGTTGCAGCCTCCCAGCGCCAGCGCTGCTACAACCAGAAGCGATTTCACGGCAAGAGTCATGGACTTATTCCTTCCTGTTAGCTCGATTGCGTTGACCTTAGCAGCTTTGCGCTGGCGTGGGAATCCGCAGCACGTCAGATTCACGGCAAAAGCGGCGACCACGCGGGGTCAGAGGCCGGGCCGTCGGTCGGGATCTGCTTCAGGTTGCGCCCGGTGATGTCCACCGACCAGAGCGTCGCCTGCCCGCCCACACCGCTGGTTTCGCGGGTGAACATCAGCACGCGGCCGTTCGGTGCCCAGGTCGGGCCCTCATCCAGGAAGCTGGCGGTCAGAAGCCGTTCCTCGCTGCCATCGGTGCGCATCACGCCGATGTGGAAGCGGCCCTGGTTCTGCTTGGTGAAGGCGATGTAGTCGCCACGGGGGGACCAGACCGGCGTGCCATAGCGGCCCGCGCCGCCGGAAATCCGCGTGCCTTCGCCACCGGACGCCGCCATGACATAGATCTGCGACGAGCCCGAGCGGTCGGATTCAAAGACGATCTGGCTGCCGTCGGGGCTGAAGCTCGGCGCCGTCTCGATCGAGGGAGCGTTGGTCAGCTGGTTCAAACCACCCGACCCGATGTCCAGCGCATAGATGTCGGTATTCCCGCCGCGTTCCAGACTGAAGACCACGGTGGTGCCATCCGGAGAAAAGCGCGGGGCAAAGGTCATGGTGCCGGCCTGTTCATCCAGCGTGCGGCGTTCAAGGCTGCCCACATTCATCAGCGTGATGCGGGGAAAGCCGGATTCATAGCTGGTGTAGAGGACGCTGTCGCCATTGGGCGAAAACCGGGGCGCCAGCACGATCGATCCCGAGTCGGTCAGATAGGCCAAATTGGCGCCATCGTAATCCATCACAGCCAGCCGCTTCAGTCGCTGGTCTTTCGGACCGCTCTCGCTGACGAAAACCACCCGGCTGTCGAAATAGCCGCTTTCGCCAGTGATCTTGGAATAGATCACGTCCGACACCTTGTGCGCCATCCGCCGCCAGCCCTGCGTGGTGCCCGCGAACTGCAGCGCCGCCCCTTCCAGCACCTGCCCGTTGAACACGTCATAGGCGCGGAACTTCACCGTGATCCGGTCGCCGCTGACCGAAACCGCCCCCGTCACCAGCACCTGAGCATTGATCGCCTTCCAGTCCTCGAACGCGACGGGCGCATCAAACCCGGTGATCCGGCTGATATAGGCCTCTTCGCCGATGTTGCGAAAGAACCCGGTGCCTTCCAGATCCGAAGTCACCACCCGGCTGACTTCCCGCGCATATTCCCCGGCACCGCCCTCGTCGATGAAGGTGGGCACGGCGATCGGCATCGGCTCGATCACGCCGGGGCCAATGACGATCCGGGGCGGAGCGTTCTGCGCCAGGGCCGGGGCCACCCCGGTCAGCGAGACGCCCAGCGCAAGCGCGAGCAGGGTCCGGATGGCGGATCTGACGGGTGATCTCATGGGCCTCATTCTCCGTTCATTCTTGTGTCTTTGCCCGCCGGAAAGACGGGTGATAAGGGGAATTCCACGAGCTTTCGCCCCTTAGGCATTTCGGTCATCGCAGTCTCATTCCATTCGCATCGAAGACCAGGTCAAGCACGCGCCAGGTGTCGTATTTGTCCGCAGGCAGCGGAAGTCCGCCGTCCGCGTCGGCCCGGTTCACCGCACGCCGGGCCGATTCGTACAGCTTGTCGATCCCGGTCTGGCTTGGGCCTTCCGACTCCAGCAGCTCGAAATCCGTGGGCCTGCCGTCCGCCCCAAAGCTGACCCGGATCACGATCATCGTGCTGAGCGTTTCGGTCGAAGCCGCCCCAAGATTCCACTTCCGCGCAATCGCCGACGAGATGTTGCCCATCTCGCCCCCGGACAGAGGCGGGCCCTGCGGCAGGTTCTGGCCGCCGGTCGGCACGGGATCCTCGACCGGCTCTTCCGCCGCCTCTTCCAGAAGGGCGGCAATCGCGTCCTCGGTCGCCTGATCGTCAACCGGCTGTTCAACTGGTTCTTCCACCGGCTCGTCCGGCACCTCGGCGCTGGCGACTTCGGTCTCCGGCTCCGGCTCCGGCTCCGGAGCCGGTTCGGGACGCTCCGACCGCGACTTCGGACGGGGCGAGGCCGTCATCCCCGTCGCCTCGGTCTGGTCCTGGTTCGCTTCGGTCAGGGTCACGTCGCCGGTATCCTCCGGCACCGTCTCCTCGGTCGGGGTGTCCTCGATCACCTCTTCGGCCGCGACATCCTCGCTGACCGCAGGGGTGGGATTGTCCGAGGTCTCGGCCTCGGTCTCGATCTCGACCGGATTGGGCGCAATGATCTCGGCCGCTTCCGGCAGCGGGTTCTCTTCGGTCGAGACCGAGGGCAACGGCTGTTCTTCCTCGGCCACGGCAACCTCGGGCAGCGGTTCCGGTTCGGGAATTGGTTCGGGCTCGGGTTCTGGCTCCGGGATCGGCTCGGGCTCGGGGATCGGTTCGGGCTCCGGGATCGGTTCGGGCTCCGAAATCGGCTCGGCCTCAGGCTCAGGCTCAGGCCGTGGTTCCGGCCGCACCGGGGCAGGCTCTTCCGCCGGCGTCGCGGTAGCCGCCGCCTGCAATGCGTCGAACTCGGCGCTGGTCATAATGCTGACGGACGCGACGATAATCTCATCGACGGGCTTTGGCACAAACAGCCAATCCCCGACCAGAACCCACAGGATCACCCCCGCGTGTCCGATCCCTGAAACGATCGTACCCGTCTGCATCGGTCCTAGCCGCCCGACCCGGCAGTCGCGTCATCCACCCCGAACGACGGCCCCTGGGCATCCGTGACAAAGGCGATCTCGCTGAACCCGCCCTTGCTCAGCGCGCCCATCACCTGGGCCACGCGCTCATAGGGCACTGCGCCATCCGCTCGCAGAAAGACCTTGCGCGAGGTCCGTTCGGCCACGATGGCCAGCAGTTTCGGGATCAGTTCGGCATCCCCTACCTCGGTGGACTGGACCGAAAGCGTGCCATCGGCAGTGATGGTGATTGTCAGCGGCTCTTCCTGCTCGGTCGGCAAGGCCGCCGCCGCCGTGTTCGGCAACTCCACCGGCACGCCCACTGTCAGCATCGGCGCGGCCACCATGAAGATGATGAGAAGAACCAGCATCACGTCCACCATCGGCGTGATGTTGATTTCCGACATCGCAGTCGCCCGGCCCCTGCGTCGCCCGCGCCGACCTCCCCCGCCCGCCGCCTTGATCACCCCGCCCGCCATGCGTCAGGCGTCCAGCTGGCGCGACAGGATTGTCGCGAACTCATCGGCAAAGCTTTCGTAACCGCCCAGGATGCGCTCGCTGTCCGAGTTCAGCTTGTTGTAGAACACCACCGCCGGGATCGCGGCGACAAGGCCGACGCCGGTTGCCAGCAGCGCTTCGGCGATGCCGGGGGCCACGACCGCAAGGTTGGTGTTCTGGCTGATGGCGATCTGTTCAAAGCTGCGCTTGATGCCCCAGACCGTGCCAAACAGCCCGATGAACGGCGCGGTCGAGCCGGTCGTGGCCAGAAACGCCAGCCCATTGTTCAGCCGCTCGCTCTCGCGGTTGATCGCCACGTCCATCGCCCGGTCGATCCGCGCCTGCGCGCCCGCGATCAGCCCGCCGTCCTGCTTGTGGCTGCGCCGCCATTCCAGCATCCCGGCCGCAAAGATCTTTTCCGACTGGCCCTGCGGGTCCGCCCCGATCTTCTCGAACAGCTCGTCCAGCGGCTCGCCCGACCAGAAGGCCCGGTCGAAGACACTGGCTTCGCCCCGTGCCTTGCGGTACATGAGGTGCTTCTGGATGATGATCGCCCAACTCCAGAACGACATGATCAGCAGCATCAGCATGACGATCTTGACCGTCAAGGTCGCGCGCGCAAAAAGGGCGAGCATGGAGAAATCAATCTCCTGCGCCATCGCAAGTGTTTCCGTTTCCATACGCCTGCTCTTGTTGGTCGGGCCGTTGATCGGCTCCGTTAGCAATAATTCTATCTAGGTTGTAGCGGGAATGCCAACACATCTGCATGACCGGCGGGGATTTGCCGCCACATGACGGAAATCGTCATCCTGCCGGCAGGTGAGGCCCTAATGCAGCGGCCCGGCCAGCCGGGCACGCAAGTCTGCCGGCATCCGCGCGGCTTGCCCCTCGTCGGTCAGGCAGACCAATGTGACGATGGCCGCAAAGATCCGCTCACCGCCGCGCAGGACCACCTGCTCCAGCACCAGCCGCGCGCCGCCCAGCGATTGCAGGACCGTCTCGACCGTCAGATCGTCGCCGAACCGCGCCGGACGCAGATAGTCGGCCTCGACCCGGCGAACGGCAAAGACGATGCCTTCGGCTGCCCGAAGCGCAATCTGGTCGATCCCAAGCGAGGCGACCCATTCGGTCCGCGCCCGTTCGATGAACTTCAGGTAATTGGCATAGTAGACGATGCCCGCCAGATCGGTGTCCTCATAATAGACGCGGGTCCGGAACAGATGCGGTGCCATCGGGCCTCCCTCGGGTTTGCGGCGTCAGGCTAGGGCATTCCAATCCAGCGGGAAAGCCGCTCTGGCAGGCGGAATGCGTTGACCGATCCCGACCGCAATCGTCAAACCATTGAAATTTCTGATATCAGGCCAATGTCCCCGCGCGGGGCACTCCGGTCACCAGACACCGCGCTGCCAATCGCAAGGCATGCGACGCATCGCGCGCCATCGCCGGAAGCACCGGATCATACCCCGACCGGACCACAGCCGCGATGTCCGGTCGCAGGATCACCGCTTCTCCCGCCCGCACCAGAGGCGAGGTCCCGTCAAATGCCCTGTCCGACCACAGCAGGATCGTCTGCACCGCCTGGGCAAGGGCCAGAGTCCCCGCTGGCATGTCGGCCAGCGCCGCGTCCATCCGCAGAAAGACAAACGCCGCCTTGATCGCGCCCGAGGCCTCGAAGCGGAAGATCCGGTACTGGTTCGCCTCTGCTTCCTGCAGCCGCCCGACAAGTCCGGCCAGTTCCGGGACCAGCCGGTCAAGGTCTGGCACGGCCAGCAGTTCGGCCCAGTCGCGCACGAAGAACACCATCAGGTTTGCGCCAAGTTCCGGATCCGTCTCTGCCATCCTGTGCCGGGCCAGTGCCACCACGGCCTCGAATGCGCCCTTGATCGCCGGCAGGCTTGCCTCGGCCACGCCAAAGACCACCGGCACAATCGGACGACCCCAGCGGGCGAAAAGATACGATCCGTCGCTTCGCGTGAACAACGCCTCGACCTCGCCCGGTTCCATTGCCACCCCCATAATCGCCTTCGCTGCGGCTAACATCGGACGATCCTCCGCGACAACCCCCGGGCCTGATCTTGCTCTTCTGAAAGATACTCCCCGGAGGTTTGGGGGCAGGATGCCCCCATCGTCCAAGCCGGTTGCGCGTTCTTCACGCGCAGAGGCGGGACCAAAGGCACGCGCGGAACGCGCTCCGCTCACTTCGCCTCGAACAGATCGGCCTGACCTGGCTTTCCGGGTTCCGGCCCCTTCGGCGCCTCCAGTCCCAGATGCCTCCAGGCCTTCGCGCCCAGCATCCGGCCGCGCGGCGTGCGCAGGATCAGGCCCTGCTGCAGAAGGTAAGGCTCGATCACCTCTTCAATGGCGTCCCTCGGCTCGCTCAGGGCGGCCGCGATGGTTTCCACCCCCACCGGGCCGCCGCCATAATTCTCGGCCAGCAGGACAAGATAGCGCCGGTCCGCGCCATCCAGCCCCAGGTGGTCCACCCCGAGGCGGGTTAGCGCCCGGTCGGCCAGCGCGCGGCTGACCTTTCCACCCGCCTCGACCAGAGCGAAATCCACCACCCGGCGCAGCAGGCGCCCGGCGATGCGTGGCGTTCCCCGCGCCCGCCGCGCGATCTCGCGGCAGCCCTCCGACTCGGCCTCGACGCCCATCAGCCGCGCGCCGCGACTGACGATCTCGTAAAGCTCTGCCTCGGAGTAGAACTCCAGCCGGGTCGGAATGCCGAAGCGGTCACGCAAGGGCGTGGTCAACAGACCCAGCCGGGTCGTCGCCCCGACCAGTGTGAAGGGTTGCAGGTCGATCCGCACCGTCCGCGCCGCCGGGCCTTCGCCGATGACAAGGTCCAGCGCGAAATCCTCCAGCGCGGGATAGAGCACCTCTTCCACCACCGGGGACAGCCGGTGAATCTCGTCGATGAACAGCACATCCCGGGGTTCAAGGTTGGTCAGGATCGCGGCAAGGTCCCCCGCTTTCGCCAGAACCGGACCCGATGTCATGCGAAACCCGACCCCCAGTTCCCGCGCCATGATCTGCGCCAGCGTGGTCTTGCCCAAACCGGGGGGGCCATGGAACAGGGTATGATCCATCGCTTCGCCGCGCATCCGGGCGCTTTCGATGAAGACTGCAAGATTGGCCCGCGCCTCGGCCTGACCGATGAATTCGGCCAGCATCTGCGGGCGCAGCGCGCGGTCGGTGTCATCGGGCAGGCGTTCGGGACGCAGGGCGGGGTCCGGTTCCATGCCTTACCTCGGCGCCAGAAGTTTCAGGCTGGCGCGGATCAGGCTGGCGGTGTCGGCCTCGGGCTGGTCGCCCGCGATGGTCGCCACCGCCTGCGCCGCGTCGGACTGGCCGTAGCCAAGGTTCAAAAGCGCCGAAAGCGCATCGGCGGCCGCAGCCGCGCGCCGGGTGGCGCCCTCATCCACCCTGACAGGTCTTTTCGCTGACGGAGCGTCCTCGATCACCAGATCATCGGCGACCGCCCTGCTGGCCAGCCCGACACCGGCGGCCATCACCCCCGGCGCCTTGGCCTTGAGCTCCAGGATGATCCGCTGCGCCAGTTTCGGACCGACGCCGGGGGCCGCCTGCACAGCGCGGGCATCGCCAAGCGTGATCGCCCGGCCCACGCCCTCCGCGCCGAGCGTGCCAAGGATCGACATCGCGGCCTTGGCGCCGACGCCCTGCACCGTCGTCAGAAGCTTGTGCCATTCCTTTTCCAGCATCGTCGGAAAACCGAACAGCTGCAGCAGATCCTCGCGCACCAGAAGGTCGGTATAAAGACTGACCGCCTCGCCCAGCCGGGGCATCCCCGACAGGGTCCGGTCGCTGACATGCACGATGTAACCCACGCCGCGCACGTCGATCAGCACATGGTCCGACCCGCGCCAGTCCAGCCGTCCGGAAATGCGACCGATCATCCGGCCGCCCTCAGCGCCGCCTGCAGCCGGCCCGCGGATTGCAGGTGGTGCGCATGGCAGATTGCCACGGCCAGCGCATCCGCCGCGTCCGGTCCCGCGATCTTCACCCCCGGCAGATGCAGCTTGACCATGTGATCGACCTGCACTTTGGCAGCATGGCCGACGCCGACCACGGTCTTCTTCACCGCGTTCGGCGCGTATTCCCCGACCGTCAGGCCGAACTGCGCCGGAACCAGCAACGCTATCCCCCGCGCCTGCCCCAGCTTCAATGTGGCGACGGCATCCTTGTTGACGAAGGTATGCTCCACGGCGGCCGCCTGGGGGTCATGGTCGCGCAGGACGGCCGTCAACTGGACATGCAGGCTCAGCAGCCGCGTCGCCAGATCCCCGTCTTCGCCATCCGAATGGCAGATGCCGTTCGCGACATGGGTCAGGCGCGAGCCGTCCACGTCGATCACGCCCCAGCCCAGGTTCCGCAACCCCGGATCGATCCCGATCACGCGCATCCTGCCCCCGTTTCTTGATCTTGGTCCGGAATTAGCACGAAAAGCGAACATCCGCCAATGGCTTTCCACAGCCCCCGCGGTGATCGTCGGCTCATTTTGCACTTGCAGAAAACGACCACCTGCAGCAGAAATCCGACGCGCGCCGCTGCCAAGCCGGGAACGCACTGAAAAAGATGCCATATTTTCGACACCAGACATGCAATGGCTGCATTGCGGCCATGCTTTGTCTCACCTTGTTTTGCACATGCAGCAAGTCTATTTGACATTGCATGAAGGAATAAGCCTTCGATTTGTGCAGTATGAGAACAAGGATGCAAGCCATGGCCGCTGTCGAGACGACCCGCCCGGCGCCCTTTGGCGCCATCACCACTTACCGTGCCATCAATGGCCTTTCGAACGTATTCGGCGTTCTTTCGGCCTGGAATGATGCGCGCATCACCCGCAAGGCGCTGAACAAGCTTTCCGACCGCGAGCTTGATGATATCGGCCTGTGCCGCGGTGACATTGAGTTTCTTGGCCGCTGATCGGCCAAAGGGAATCCAAGGAATGCCAAAAGGCCGCATCGCAGGATGCGGCCTTTTCCGTTTTTGGCCTGCGGCCAGATCAGCGCGGCAGAATGCTCTGCAGTTGGCTGGACACGAACAGCGTCGCCGGATCGGCCTGCATCAGCCAGGCGCCAACCGGGTCGAACCCGGCCCCTGCCGCCAAGGCACTGACCCTGCTTTCGTAGGTCTGTGCGCCGATATAGTAATGGATCACGCCCTTCAGACCGACACCGATCAACAGCGCCAAAGCCAGCGGCTTCAGGACCTTGAACGTCCGCGCCCCCGCCCGTGACGAAGCTTTTCGGCCCAGCGTGCCAGAGGCTTCGAAGCCGTAGCCTTTCGCGTGCGATTTCTCGATCCGCGAAACGCGGCTGTAAAATTCGTTAAGATTGGGATCAACCCACATGATGTCCACCCAGAGTAGCAGCTCTGCAATCAGTCATTGATGCCGCGGTTTTATGGCAGAAATGCGGCACGTTTCCTGACTTCAATTGCCTGGCGGGTCTGAGTCACTGATTGTCCACGATTTCAGGACTTTTGTAGCACAAGCGTGGACCATTCCCCGATATCGTCGCGATCTTGAAGACAAAGCCCTGCCGCGACGTAAGCAGCGGTGACAGCCTCTGCCTGCACAGCGAGTAGACCAGATAGAATCGATCTCCCGCCGGTTGCAAGCTGGCTGGCGATTCCAGGGGCGAGTTCGATCAGTGGCCCCTTCAGGATATTGGCAAAGATAAGGTCATAGGGCGCCGCAGCGCGCAGCCGAGGATGATCCAGGCCGGCGGCCTCAAGGCATTCGACCCGGCCCTGCAGCCCGTTGATCGCGACATTGGCCTCGGCAACATCCACCGCGACCCGGTCAATGTCACTGGCGATGACAAGCGCGTCAGGCAGCGTCGCTGCGGCAGCCATCGCAAGCACCGCCGTGCCGCAACCGATGTCGGCGACCCTTGCGGGACGCTCCCCAGCGGCAAGCAGACGGTCGAAGGCCCGCAGACAGCCCAGCGTGGTGCCGTGGTGCCCGGTGCCGAAGGCCACCGTCGCCTCGATCTGCAAGGGCACGCGTCCCGCGTCGGTCGGCACCTTGTCCGCATCGTGGCTGCCGAAGACGAAGAACCGCCCGGCCTCGACCGGCGACAGCTCGCGCCGGACCTTGGCCACCCAGTCAATCTCGGGCAGTTCGGACAGGGCAAAGGACCGCGCACCAAAGGCGACTGCCAGAACCTCCAGCATCACCTCGTCCGGCGGCTCCATGAAATAGCTGCCGACTTCCCACAGACCGGACCCGTCCTCGATCTCGAACACGCCAACGCCGATCGGCTCTGGCTGCATGCGTTCGATCGCTGCGGCAAGCGCGCGGGCAGCCTCCTCGCCGGTCAACATTGTCAGGGCAGAGTAAGTGGGCATGGGACTGGCATCCTTTGGCGGTTCGGGCCGCGATAGGGGCACCGTGTCCCGCCGTCAAGCACCCCGTCTTCCGGCACCCCGTCTTCCGGCACCCCGTCTTCCGGCACCCCGTCTTCTGGCACCCCGTCTTCCGGCACCCCGTCTTCAAGCCCGTGGCGGCCCAAGCTTGTCGCGCAGCGCTTCAAGCTCGGTCCGCCAGCCTTTCGCATCGCCGTAGTCGATGAAATCGGCGTGGCGCTCATGCAGCCCCGCCGCGCGGCGCGAATGCTTGATCGGGCACCAGTACTGCTCGGTCCGCGCCGCGATCTCGCGGATGTAGGAGATGAGGCCGTTGACATAGCTGCAGTAAAGGCAGTTCAGCTTTTGCAGCCAGTTGAGATAGTGCAGAAGGTGACGGTCGATCACGATGTGATCCCTGCGCCGGACCCTGGCGATGCCGTAGACCGGAAAGCAGACCGCCTGATACAGGCTGACCATCAGATCAAGCAGGACGAAGGGCAGGATCAGCACATAGATGAACGGCGCGGTCAGCACCACCAGCGGCCGGGTGTGGCGCAGGAATTCCCAGAACCGGACCCGTGCGGCGCGGTGGCGCGCAACCACTTCGACATCAAAGACCGCGCGCTCCCGTTCAAGCCGGTAGGAAAACCGGTCGCGGGCAGCGGACATGTCATCTTCCAGCCGCTGCTGCAGCTCGGCCATGCGCGCGCGCATTTCCTCCAGTGCTGACGGCATTGATCCGACCCTCCCGGCTGGCTGACCTGCATCTCAGCATGCGCCGACAGAAAGACCAAGGAAAACCGGGGTCAGACAGCCAGGCCGATAGGGCAGGTCACGCCAGTGCCACCGATGCCGCAATAGCCATCGGGGTTCTTGGCCAGATATTGCTGATGGTAGTCTTCGGCAAAATAGAACACCGGGGCCGGCAGGATTTCGGTCGTGATAGCGCCATAGCCGGCGGAGTCCAGACGCTCGGCATAGGTCGCCTTCGAGGATTTCGCCGCAGCCTGCTGCGCGTCCGTATAGGTGTAGATCCCCGAACGGTAGGTGGACCCCACGTCGTTGCCCTGCCGCATGCCTTGGGTCGGGTCATGCCCTTCCCAGAACAGCTTGAGCAGGCCGTCATAGCTGATGATCTTCGGGTCAAAGATCACCCGCACCACCTCGTTGTGACCGGTCAACTGGGTGCAGGTTTCCTTGTAGGTCGGATTCGGCGTGAAACCGCCCGCATAGCCGACCATGGTCAGCCAGACGCCGGGAACCTGCCAGAACTTGCGCTCCACCCCCCAGAAACAGCCCATGCCGAACATCGCCTCCTCCATGCCTTCGGGCACAGGGGAATTCAGCGGGATGCCGGACAAGAAATGCGTCTCGGCCGTGGGAAGGGGATCAGGGCGCCCGGGCAGGGCATTGTCGGGGGTGACCATTTCCATCTTGCTGCGGGTGAAGAACATCAATCTCTCCTTGTGTCGCACGGGAATATAATGCGGCAGCGGCCCGCCGCCAGAGGCGGCCTATTCGGCCGGTTGCGGCAGTCCGCGCGACAGGATGGTCTCGTATCCCGGTTCGGGGCGGCGCGGGATCAGGCAGACGAGGCCGAAGGCCACCAGCGCCATCGCCGCCCCCAGCATGAAGACGTAGTCGGGCGAGGTCGCCCAGAGGATCCCCAGCGCCGCCGGCAGGAAGACCGCCGCGATATGGTTGATCGTAAAGGCAACCGCCGCCGTGGGCGCGATGTCGCGCGGGTCGGCGATCTTCTGGAAGTAGGTCTTCAGGCTGAAGGACAGCGCGAAAAACAGCTGGTCCAGGATGTAAAGACCACTGGCCACGACCAGCCCCCAGCCGAACCAGTAAAGCCCGCCATAGGCCAGGAAGACCAGCGTGAGGCCGATGTATTCGAACCCCATGACCTTGCGTTCGCCGTATCGCCCCAGCGCCCGGCCCATCGCCGGGGCAACGGCCATGTTGATCAGATAGTTCAGCATCAAAAGCATGGTAATCTCGCTGACCTTCATCCCGAAGCGTTCGACCATCATGAAGCCCGCGAAGACCACGAAGATCTGCCGCCGTGCCCCGGCCATGAACTGAAGCGCATAGTAAAGCCAATACCGGCGGCGCAAGACCATGTGGCGGTGCTGCGCGTGCGGCGACTGGAACTGCGGGTAGGCGATGGCGGCGAACAGGACGATCGCAAGGGTCAGCCCGCCCGAAGCAAGGTAGACCGTGTTGTAGTCCAGCCCCAGCGCGTCCCACAGAGCAACGATGGCGCCATAGGTTGCAAGCGAAGCCCCGGCCCCCACCGCCACGATCCGGCCAAGCACCAAAGGCGCGCGGTCCCTGGGCGTCCATTGCAGCTGCAACGACTGGTTCACCGTCTCGAAATAGTGGAACCCGATGGACGACAGCAGCGTGGTAAGCATCAGCCCGGTAAAGCTGGGAAACCAGGCCGTGACCGCCGAGGCGGCACCCAGCAGTCCCAGCGCAAGCAGGGCCAGCACCTGCTCTCGCAGCACCAGAAGGATCAGGATGACCCCGATGGCCAGAAAGCCCGGAATCTCGCGCACGCTGTGCAGCCAGCCGATTTCCTTGCCGGTAAAGCTGGCAACCTCGATGACGAAGTTGTTCAAAAGCGCCGACCATGTCGCGAAACTCAGCGGCATCGCCGCCGCCATCAGGTAAAGCAGCGCCTCGGGGCGGCGCCAGCGGGGCAGTCGGGCGCTATCGGCCAGGGACATCAGGGGGCGCGGCATGGCTCCGCGATACACCCGCCTTGCACCAACGGAAAGCGAAAGCTTGCGTGGGGCACAAGCCTGACCTGAGGCGAAAGGCCTCGCGGCACAGTGCTCTATCGTCGATTGACCGGACGAAGTCCAAACCGGTCATGATCCGTCGCGGCGCTCGGTTGTGATTGAAGCCGAGGGACTTGTCGCAAACTCCATGCTATAAGTCGACCCGACCTGCGCCTTCGAACGATTACCAGGGATCGCGACCAATGCACCCCACCGAAAGAACTGTTCGCCAGTTTCATGAGTCCTGGGATTTGCGCGACCCGGATCGAGGCGCGGAGGTAATCGCTGAGGACTGCGATTTCGAGGATATCGCACGCGGCGAAAAGCTTTCCGGTAAGAATGCCTACAAGGCCGACTACTATCGTTGGCGCGAAGCATTTCCGGATGGCCTTTGCAAAGTCGAAAATGTCATCGTTAGCCAGAGCGGAGAATGGGCTACGGTCGAATTTCGCAACACGGGCACTCACACGGGGATACTGCGGTCAAGCCTCGGGGATTTCCCCCCGACGGGCAAGCGTGCCGAGGTCCGCTACTGTTCGGTGATGCGTGTAAAGGACGGGATGGTTGTCGAAGGGCGTGACTATTATGACAGCGCCACAATTGCGCGGCAGTTGGGGTTGGTCGACTAGGACCATTCTCAGGGGCGGGATGACAGAGCACGCCGTTTTTTGCCTGCGTGAGGTCGACACCCAGATGGCCGGATAGCCCGCCAAGCCGTCCGTCAGCGGACCTCGGCATTCCGAGCCGGACAATCCGCGCGCCCGCCTTCTCCCGCCTCCGCCAGCCCTTTCACCTGTTCCCGAATATCCCCGCCGGAGGCATCCGCCACTTCAACCCGCACCGCCCTCGGGCCGGAAAGCGCTTCCCTCCCCCCTCCGTGGGGGAGGGAGAGGGTGGGGGGGCCACCGCACCTCAAAGAAAACTCTGCGGATCGATGTCCACCGCCAGCCGCAGATCCCTTGGCAGCTTGAACTGCCCCAGCCACTCCGCCAGCGCCGCCTGCAATGGCGCCGTCTTCTCGGCCTTCACCAGCAGCCGAACCCGGTGACGGCCCCGGACGCGGGCGATGGGGGCTGGCGCTGGTCCGAAGACCTGCGCGCCGATCCGGCGCAACGGCCCGTCGCGGCGGGCAAGCTCTGCCCCGAAGTCAAACACCTGCCCCACGTCGGGCGAGGACAGGATGATCCCGGCCATCCGGCCATAGGGCGGCACGCCTGCGCTGCGGCGCTCGGCGGCCTCGGCGGCCCAGAACGCCTCTTCATCGCCGCCAAGGATCGCCCGGATCACCGGATGCTCCGGCTGGTGGGTCTGAAGCCAGGCCTGACCCTTGCGGTCGGCGGTGCGCCCTGCCCGGCCCGAGACCTGCCGCATCAGCTGAAAAGTGCGTTCGGCGGCACGCAGGTCTGAACCCTGCAAACCAAGGTCGGCGTCGATCACGCCGACCAGTGTCAGCAGGGGGAAGTTGTGCCCCTTGGCGACGATCTGGGTGCCGATGATGATATCTGCGCCACCGCTGGCAATATCGGCGATGGCGGCTTTCAGCGCGCGGGCTGAGCCGAAAAGATCCGAGGACAGGACCGTCACCCGCGCCTTGGGAAACCGCGCGGCGACCTCTTCGGCCAACCGCTCCACCCCCGGGCCGACGGCGGCCATCCGGCCTTCGACGCCACAGGCCGGGCAGGCCGGCGGCACCGGTTTCGTTGCGCCGCACTGGTGGCAGACAAGGCGCTTCTGGAACCGGTGTTCCACCATTCGTGCATCGCAGTGATCGCAACCGACCTGATGCCCGCAGGCCCGGCACAGGGTGACGGGCGCGAAGCCCCGGCGATTAAGGAACAGCAGAGCCTGTTCGCCGCGCTCCAGCACGGTTTCGACTTTCCCCGCCAGCGTCGGCGAAATCCAGCGGTCGCCGGCCAACCGTTCGGCGCGCATGTCG
The DNA here is from genome assembly GCA_013821825.1 of Rhodobacter sp. GTDB lineage: Bacteria > Pseudomonadota > Alphaproteobacteria > Rhodobacterales > Rhodobacteraceae > Tabrizicola. The sequence goes on along the minus strand of PNJK01000020.1, from coordinate 9,371 downwards.
ATGGCGCGCATCTCGGGCAGGTCGGCGGCCCCGAAGCGGCTGCCAAGGTCAAGGCGCTGGTATTTGCCAGCCTCGACATTGGCCCAGCTTTCCAGACTTGGCGTGGCCGAGGCCAGCACCACAGGACAACCCGTGACCGCTGCACGCAGCACCGCCATGTCGCGGGCATGGTAGAGGACGCCATCTTCCTGCTTGTAAGAAGTGTCGTGTTCCTCATCCACGACGATCAGGCCAAGGTCCTGAAACGGCAGGAACAGGGCCGACCGTGCGCCGACCACCAGCCCCGCCTCGCCCTCCGCCACCATGCGCCACAAGCGGCGGCGTTCGGTCATCGTGACACCGGAATGCCATTCCGCCGGCTTTGCACCAAAACGCGCCTCGACCCTGGTCAGGAACTCCGCCGTCAATGCGATTTCCGGCAGGAGGACAAGCCCCTGCCGCCCGGCGCGCAGGGTCTCGGCCACGGCCTCCAGATAGACCTCGGTCTTGCCGGACCCGGTCACTCCCTTCAAAAGCGTCGCCGAATAGCCGCCCATGGCGACAGCAGCGACCAGCGCATCGCCCGCCGCCACCTGATCGCCTTCCAGCCGCAAGACGCGGTCGGCGGTCAGGCGCGGATAGGGCAAGTCGCGGGGGGCCTCCTCCTCCGAGATCACGCCAAGCCTGACCAGTCCCTTGACCACCGAAGCGCCGCACCCCGCCGCCTCGGCCAGTTCCGACAGCGTCACCGGCGCCGCCCCGAACTCGCGCAGCGCCTCGACCACTCGATGCCGGGCATCGGTCAGGCTGTTCGGCACCGCCCCCGTAAGCCGGTAAACCCTGCGCATCGAGGGCGGATCGCCCAACCCCGGCGTCCGGGTCGCCAGCCGCAGCATCGCGGACAAGGGGGTCAGGGTATAGTCCGCCGCCCGGGCAAGGAAGCTGCGCAATTCGGCCCGCATCGGCCGCGCGTCCAGCACCCGACCGACGGGCCGGATCCTCAAGGGATCAAACCGCCCCTCCCCCGGCCCCCAGACCACGCCCGGCACCCGGCGCGGTCCCAGCGGCACCTCGACGAAATCGCCATCGCCGCAGCCGCCCTCCGGTGCGCGATAGTCCAGCACCCGGCCCAGCGGTTCGGTCGTGAGCACGCCAACCAGATCACCCGACTGATAGACCCGGTCCGCCAATCCGCCACCTTTCCCTGTGCAGCACTTTGGGGTAAACCCCGCCCCAAGAGCATACAACCCCCAGAGTTGCGCCCCCGCAACCAACGACGAGGACACCCCGATGAAATTCTTTGTCGATACCGCCGATGTGGACGCAATCCGCGAACTGAATGACCTCGGAATGGTCGATGGCGTGACCACCAACCCTTCGCTTATCCTGAAATCAGGCCGCGATATCCTTGAGGTCACCAAGGAAATCTGTTCCTTCGTCAAAGGCCCGGTCTCGGCCGAAGTCGTGGCCCTCGAAGCCTCAGAGATGATCGCCGAGGGCCGCAAGCTCGCTGCCATCGCGCCGAACATCGCGGTCAAGGTTCCGCTGACCTGGGATGGCCTGAAGACCTGCAAGGTGCTGTCTTCCGAAGGTTTCATGGTCAACGTGACGCTGTGCTTCTCCGCCAATCAGGCGCTGATCGCCGCCAAGGCCGGGGCGACCTTCATCTCCCCTTTCATCGGGCGGCTCGACGACATCAACCTCGACGGCCTCGACCTGATCGGCGACATCCGCACGATCTATGACAATTACGACTTCAAGACCCAGATCCTCGCCGCCTCGATCCGCAGCGCCAACCACGTCAAGGACTGCGCCCTGATCGGAGCCGACGTCATCACCGCCCCCCCCGCCGTCATCAAGTCCCTGGCGAGCCACGTCCTGACCGACAAGGGGCTGGAGCAGTTCCTGAAGGACTGGGCGAAGACAGGCCAGAAGATCCTCTGACCCCAAACCCGCCCCGGGCCTGACCCGGGGCGTCCGCCCGCCCAAGGCACCACCGTAGGTCAGGGTTCACCCCCGTGGGGTGGATGCCAATCCACGATCCATCCGACCCAAGCCGAAGAACCGCCGTCGTTCAGATCGGGAAGCAAGGGGAGCGGTGGGGTAGCGCCTACGCTTACTTGCTTCGTCAAGCTGAATAGCTCAATTTTATGCGGTTAGCTGCACGGTCCAGTTCCGGAAACAGCGTACTGTCAGATATGCCGAGAAGCTCAAGTGCCTTCCGGAGCGGCTTCTTCGCATCGCTTGGGATCACAAATTTCTTCTCTTCGATCGGATGGGCAAATCTAATTTTCCGAGGCGGAACAAGGCCGTGAATAATGAAACCGCCCGCTTGGGATAAAATTCGCCTGTTGCTCATTTTGGGGTGCACATAGTAGGGTTTGAAAAGGTCAGTCGGATCGATAATTGGCAGAAAATGGGCCTTTTCAGCTCTAATGAATTGGTGCAACCTCTGGTAAACGGATTCATCATTTATTCTAAAGATCTCATCGGCTTTTGGCGTTCCCTTACTCAACCTGCCGATCCCTACAATTTCCTTCTTTTCTGCCTCAGTCATGTTGGCGAGGTTCGCAAGACAACTGACAGCATCGCTATCAAAGTATTTTTCCCGCCTCTCGGGAATGGCGAAGGCCGTCACCGCACCATCGCTCGCTTCCTTATCCGGCCCTGGATCGGTAGCAAAGTAAAGTGCCACCAAAGGGTTCTGAGAAACATCCAATAGCCGGGAAGGTAGCCCAAAATGCTGCATGCGAACGAGCCGATCAAACATCGTTTCGTCCTCAGCAAACTCGCGTGGATGGACAGAAACAAGATCACGAACCGCCCGCTTCTCATTTCGAGCGAGTTCCGCATATTCTGGCCGGAGCAAGCCTGGGATACTGTCCCAAGCAGAATTACGCTGGCCTCGATAGCACTTGAAAAGCGGCTGCTGGTCCGCATAAGCCGTCATCGTTTCAATGTAGCTCGCTAACGTCGGAGGGCTGAGCACGAATACATCTTGTATGGCCGTCACGGCCTTTTCCTTGGGTGGGTTCTTAGAAGTGCCGACCATGTGTTGCAAGCTCCGCGAAATTTTTTGATTGTACTGCCCCCAGTCAACTCACTGGGCAAGGCGCTTTGTCATTAAGAATTATTGCCGTGAAGGTATGATCCGAATTCATAGATTGGGCCTCGCCCATCGGTCAATCACTTTTCGACCTCGAAATCAATGGAAGCCCCCCTCACCTAACCCAAGGCACCGGCCCCTCCCCCTCCGGCCCGCCGTGCTCCCCATACTTCCGCTGCATGAGCTCCTGCATCCGCACCCGGGAGGCCTCCACCACCTCCGGCCCCTCGTCCGACCACTCCTCCCCCAACTCCCGCTCCATGTCCCCGAAGGCGGGTTTCGGCCCGTCATGCGCCCCCTCCCGGTGCCGGAAGTGGGCAATCGTCTCGGCCCCCCGGATCACCCCAGCCAGCCGCGCGTGCATGTAGCTGCGCAGCACGTCGTTGATCCGCGGCCCATAGCCCTCGCCCATCGACTTGAAGAACTTCACCACATCCGCCTCAAGGCACAGGTTCACCTTCATCTTGGCGCTGCGCGGGGTGGCCTGCGCGATCTCGTGCCACTCTTCCGGGATGCGGCCCGTCAGTTCGATGGTGTTGTGCAGGTCCCATTCCAGGCGCCGCATCACGTCCATCATGTAGGTCATGTTCGCTCGCTGGCGGGGGGTCTGTTTCTTCAGGTTGGGCATGGGCAGGGTCCTTTGCGGCCCCCAGCCTGCCGCCGATTGGTTAAGTGTGCGGCAAGGCAGCGCGCGTAGAGATGGAAGGAAGATCACCGGGAAGATGGCTGCAAGACGGTGCTTTCAAAGCGGGGGGCCGGATTAACCCATCGTTCCCAGTTGCTTGCGGTGGCGGGGCGGCGCCTTGCGCGCTGTTCGCGGTGCGCTGCACTGCCGCCCCCTGTTGCAGGAACGCACTGCTGGCCGGGGGCTTTGGGAAAAACAGTCGCCAAGCGGTTTAAGTTTCGCCTATAATGCGTGGAATTCCTGTCCAAAACTGCTTGGCATGACCCATGATCGAACCTGACCTGCGCGACCTGATCCTTTCCGAACCGGAACGGTTTTTGGAAGATCGGGATGTGATGAACGCACTTGTTGCCGCCAATGAACGGGCCTTGGGCGCGAATATCGTCGATCTGCGCGGCATTGCCATGCAGCGGCTCGAAACCCGTCTGGACCGCCTGGAAGACACGCACCGCTCCGTCATCGCCGCCGCCTACGAAAACCTTGCCGGCACCAACCAGGTGCATCGGGCGACCCTGCAACTCCTTGATCCGACAACGTTTGAAGGCTTCATGAAGGCGCTGTCAGGCGATGTCGCGCAAACCCTGCGCGTCGATGTCGTGCGCCTGGTGCTGGAGACGGTGCAGGAAGATGGCGACACCGACCCCATCCGGCGACGGCTGGGAGAGGTGCTGCAAATCGCCCCGCGGGGCTTTGTCGGCAACTACCTGTCCAATGGCCGCAACGGACCGGTACGCCCGGTGATCCTGCGCCCGGTGACGAGCCTTGCCGCCACCGTCTATGGCCCCCGCGCCGGCGACATCCGATCCGAGGCGTTGATGAAACTGGACCTTGGCAAGGGGCGCCTGCCGGCAATGCTGGTCTTCGGATCCGAGGATTCGCACCAGTTCAAGACCGTGCATGGCACCGAGCTTCTGGCTTTCTTTTCAGGCGTCTGCGAACGCATTTTGCGCCGATGGCTGGGCTGACCGGGGCAGCGGTGACCGACCCCTTTCTGGCACCCGGTCTCGGGGCGGCGCTGTCCGATTGGCTGGCGCAGATGTCGGCGCTGAGAGGGGCGGCTGCCAATACGGTCGAGGCTTATCGAAGGGACGTCGCCCGGTATCTGCGGTTCCTGTCGCAGCATCGCGGCGGCGCCGAAGGCATCGCTGCCGTGGCCGCAACGACGCAATCCGACCTGCGCGCCTGGATGGCCGAGGAACGGGCACGGGGCCTCTCGGCCCGTTCCCTTGCCCGCAGCCTGTCCGCCGTGAAGGGGTTTACTGCCTGGGCCGCCGACCGGACCGGTGCGGACGCGACCACTGTCCTGTCTGCGCGGGGCCCGAAGTTCCGCCGCAAGCTGCCGCGCCCGCTTTCCATAGATGGCGCGGCGGCACTCCTGGACACGATCGGCGACGATGCCCGCGAAGACTGGGTCGCTGCACGCGATACGGCCGTGGTGACCCTGCTGTACGGCCTTGGCCTGCGGATATCCGAGGCGCTGTCGCTGACCGGGGCCAGCCAACCCCTGCCTCCCGTCCTGCGGATCACTGGCAAAGGCGGCAAGATCCGCGTTGTTCCGGTGATCCCCACGGCGGCCGAGGCGGTCGCCGCCTATGTCGCGCTTTGCCCCTATGACCTTGCGCCGGACGCCCCGCTGTTTCGCGGCGCGCGCGGCGGGCCGGTCAATCCGCGCCTGATCCAGTCGGCCACGGAACGCACCCGCCTGCGGCTTGGCCTGCCCGCCACGGCAACACCCCATGCCCTGCGCCATAGCTTTGCCACCCACCTTTTGTCGGCCGGGGGCGACCTGCGCTCAATCCAGGAACTTCTGGGCCATGCCTCGCTTTCCACGACACAGGCCTACACCGCCGTCGATGCCGCCCGTCTGATGGAGGTCTACGAAAGAGCCCACCCTCGCGCCTGACGCCTACTGCCTGTTGCACCACGCCAAATTATCCGCCATCAAAGGCCCGATGAACCCGCGTCTCAAAGCCCTTTCCGTCCATCTCCTGACCGCCACTGGAGCGGTTCTGTCGATGTTCGCCATGCTGGCTGCGGTGGAAGAGAAGTGGAGCCTGATGTTCCTCTGGCTGGTCTTCGCCCTGATCGTCGACGGGATCGACGGGCCACTGGCGCGAAAATACGAAGTGCAGAAGAACTGGCCGACCTATGACGGTGTCCTGATGGACCTGATCGTCGACTATCTGACCTATGTCTTCATCCCTGCATTTGCCCTGTTCAAATCCGGCCTTCTGCCCGGTTGGACCGGCTGGCTGGCGATCATCGTCATCTGCTACGGGTCTGTCGTCTATTTCGCGGACACGCGGATGAAGGCGAAGGACAAGTCCTTTGCCGGCTTCCCTGCCTGCTGGAACATGGTGGTGCTGGTTCTTTTCGCGACCCGCCCGGGCGAGATGGTGATCCTCATCGTCGTTATCCTTCTGTCCGTGGCGATGTTCACCAACTTCAAGTTTGTCCACCCGGTACGGACCAAGCGTTGGAACTCTGTGTCGCTGGCCGTCACCATCGCCTGGATTGCCTTGGCAGGTTGGGCCGCGTGGTGGGATTTCCAGGAGGGACTGGTAGCGAAATGGCTACTGGTGCTGACCTCGCTTTACCTTGTCCTTGCCGGCATCACGCAACAGATCGTGCCTGAGGGCATCCGCCGGGTCCGATAACGGACGGCTTGCACCTGCCCTTGGATCAAAGGCGCGTCAGCATCACGCCTGCTACGATAACCACCGCAGCGACCGCTTTTTCGCCGCTCATCCTTTCGCCAAAGACAAGCCAGCCGATCAGCACCGCAAACAGGATCGAGGTCTCGCGCAGCGCCGCTACTACGGCGATGGGGGCCAGCGTCATTGCCCAGATCGACACCGCGTAGGCACCGTAGCTGGCGACCGAAGCGACAGCCCCCATCCTCCAGGCCTGCCAATGCCGCGGGATCACGTCCCAACCGCGCAAGGCCAACATCCCGACGGTGAAGAACACCCCGTCCGCCACAAAGACCCAGGCGACATAGGCCGCGGGGGCGCCCGACACCCGCGCGCCCATCCCGTCGATCAGCGTATAGGTCGCCGTCGCCAGCGCCGAGCCCAGCGCAAAGGGCAGCAGCCTGCGGTCCTCTCCACTGGCAAAGACCCCCCGCGCCATCAAGAGGATGCCGGCTGCCAGCACCGCAATTGCGATGTATTCCTTGCCGCTGACCGCATCGGCAAGGAACGCCGCGCCGACCAGCGCCACCACCATCGGTGCCGCCCCGCGGGCGATGGGGTAGACGCGGGACAGATCGCCCCGGTCATAGGCATAGGTCAGGAAGAACTTGTAGGCGAAATGCGTGCAGCCCGCCGCGATGACCCAAGGGATTGCCGCCGGGTCGATGGGGGCAGCCACGGCAATGACCGCCAGCCCGATCGGCACCTCGACGATAGACAGGATCACCATCCCGCCCACCTTGGAGGTGCCCAGCTTGATCAGCGCATTCCAGAGCGCATGCAGGAAGGCCGCGCCAAGGACGGCAAGGAAGACGCCAAATGTCACCGCGCACCCGTCATGAAACCGTTACAAAACGGCTAGCCCCCGGCACGACCGGACACAAGCCGGGTAATAGGTCCAGAGGCTCGGTTTCGATGGTCCCAGTCGGGATAGTCCCAGTCGGGATGCTTCAGTCGGGATGCCTCAGTCGGGGCGTTTCTGGCGCGCAAGCCGCCGCAACTCGGCAATCGCGCCAAAACGCAGGCCCGCCAGCGTGACCAGAAAGCTGATCCCCGCTGCTGCGGCCAGAATTGCCAGGATGGTTCCGGAATGGATCGTCACGATCTGCTGCTGTTCGGCCATGATCGCCAGGCCCATGCCCACCACCCCCACCCCGACCTGCAAGGCCGAGGCGATCCCGGCCAGCCGCAAAGCCTCGCCCCGCTGCATCGCGCGCCCGGCCAGAGCCGCGAATTTCGCCCCCGCCGTCACGGCGGCAAGGAAGGCCGCCGGAAGCGCAATCGCCGACGCGACGCCGGGATCGAAAAGCGCCACCATACCGCCCAGCGTGACGGCAAGTGCCGCCATTGCCAGATAATGATTCCGCGCTGCCTGCCAATCTGTCTGCATTCCGCCCTCGCCTGCCGATACCATGTGCAGGGTTAGTGGACAGGTGGCGCGCTGGAACAGTCCGGATTTCCCTAAATCAGAAGACCGGCCGCCCCTTCATGGCGCAGAAGGGCCACCTTGGTTTCCACTCCGCCCGGCGCCGAGAACCCGCCAAGTCCACTGCGGCCCAGAACCCGGTGGCAGGGGATGAAGATCGGCAGCGGGTTTGCCCCGCAAGCCTGCCCCACCGCCTGCGCCGGGGCGCCGACCGTCGCAGCGATCTGCCCATAGGTCCGGGTCTCGTCAAACGGAATCGCGGCCATCGCGCGGCGTACACGTTCGTGCAGACCTTGCCCCCAGTCGAACGGCAGATCGAACCGCGTCAGGGATCCGTCGAAATAGGCCCGTAACTGCCGCAGCGCCTCGTCCAGCAGGGGCGAATTGTCGCCCCCGCCGTCCCGCCATTCCACCTTGGTCAGGATACCACCGGCTTCGACCAGCGTGACCGGCCCGAAGGGCGTGGTGCAGGTAGCGCACTTGCCTGCCTCGCGACCGGTCATCGCTTGGCGAAGCCGCCCGCCGGATCCGGTGAGCGTCCCCTAGCCCAGCGCATCCGAGCACCGCTTGCAGGTTCCGGGATGCTTGTGCGTCCCGACATCCGGAAGCACCCGCCAGCAGCGCTCGCATTTCGCGCCCTTTGCGAGGTGGAACTCGACATAGCGCGCATGGGGCAGCGTGCCGTCGATCAGCGGGGCGCCATGGGGGCGGCCCTCCTTGATGGTCATGCCAGACGTGATGCAAAGGTCTGCAAAGTCCTTGGCAAAGGCGTCCGCACCGCCGAAGTGATCCAGCATTGCCGCATCGCCCGCGAAATACACGATCGGGTGCGCCTCCAGACTTGAACCGATTGCCTTCTCCTGCCGCTTTTGTTCCAGCGTCTCGGTTACTTCCTTCCGGACAAGCCGCTTGTAGGCGAAGGCATTCCCAAGATCGTCGTCCAGCCAGGCCTTTGGCGTCACTGGGAAGTCCGCCAGATGGATCGACGATTCCTCGCCCGGGAAGCGTTCCAGCCAGACCTCCTCCATCGTGAAGACCAGGACTGGCGCCAGCCAGGTGGTCAGGCGGTGGAACAGGATGTCCATCACCGTCCGGCAAGCCCGCCGCCGGGCCGAGTCAGGCGCGTCGCAGTAAAGCGCGTCCTTGCGGATGTCGAAATAGACCGCCGACAGATCGGTAGTGGCAAAGGTGAACAGCTTCTGGAACACGCCCTGGAAGTCGTATTTCTCATACCCCGCGCGGACCTCGGCATCCAGTTCGGCCAGCCGGTGCAGCACCCAGCGCTCCAGCTCCGGCATCTCCGCAGCTTCGACCCGCTCGGCCTCGCTGAAGCCCTTCAGCGCCCCCAGCATGTAACGCATGGTGTTGCGCAGACGGCGGTAGCTGTCGGCCACGCCTTTCAGGATTTCCTTCCCGATCCGCAGGTCGACAGTATAGTCCGACTGCGCCACCCAAAGCCGCAGGATATCGGCGCCGTATTCC